>CAZKXM010000040.1:0-16757 GCA_964556785.1 uncultured Bacteroides sp.
GCGCGACATGGGAGGCATTATCGTGATCGACTTTATTGACATGAACAAGCAGGAGCATCGGCAGCGTCTGTATGAACACATGCGGGAAATCATGGCCAACGACCGTGCACGTCACAACATCTTGCCTCTGAGCAAGTTCGGCCTGATGCAGATCACCCGTCAGAGAGTGCGCCCCGCCATGGACATCAACACAGCCGAAGATTGCCCTTCATGTTACGGCAAAGGCACCGTGCAGCCATCGCTGCTGTTCACCGACACCCTCCAGGAGAAGCTCGACTATCTGACCGGAAACCTCCAGATGAGCGGTTTCATAATGTATGTCCATCCGTTTGTCGACGCTTACATCAAGAAAGGGCTCCTGTCGCTCTACAGGAAATGGCGCATGGAGTCAGCCAAGAAATTCAGGATCATGCCCGATCAGTCGCTCGCCTATCTGCAATACAGAGTGGTTGATTCAGAAGGCAATGAAATTGACCTGAAGGAAGAGAAAGATATCGACTCATCGGCCACAAAGTCAAAGTCGAAAGCAAAAACCCGAACCAAAGATAAGGAGGACTGACCAGCATCGTCTCAGATTCCCCCCTCTACCCATTTATCCGGGCGCCGTTTCATTGCCGGCGCCCGGATTCTATTTGCAAATCTCTGACGATAGCATTATATTTGCACTATGGCTCCGCTGTTTTCAATCATCACTGTGACCTATAATGCCGCATCCACTATCGGGCCCACGCTCGAAAGCGTAGCGGCACAGACATGCACCCTGTTCGAATATATCGTGATTGACGGTGCATCGACCGACCCCACTGTCGAACAGGTAAAGAAGGCAGCCATCAAAGGTACGCGTCTGCTCTCGGAGCCAGATAAAGGTCTTTACGACGCCATGAACAAAGGGCTCGCGATGGCCGAGGGCGACTATGTGATATTCCTCAATGCCGGTGACTCATTTCACTCGCCCGATACCCTTCAGAACATTGCCGACGCCGCGCTTGCAAATGATTATCCCGGTGTGATATACGGCCAGACCGACCTTGTCGGATCAGACCGAAAGCGCATTGGCGAGCGCCATCTGCGTGCACCCGAGGTGCTGAGCTACGAGTCGTTCAAAAACGGCATGCTGGTGTGTCATCAGGCATTCGTTGCCCTTCGTTGCATAACGTCGAGTTTCGACACATCGTTCCGGTTCTCGAGCGACTACGACTGGTGTATCCGCTGTCTGCAGCACTCCAAACGCAACTGTTATCTCGACGAAGTTCTAATCGATTACCTCAACGAGGGGGTCACCACGGCAAATCACCGCAAGTCGCTCATCGAACGCTTCAGGATCATGAGTCATTACTACGGATTCCTGCCAACATTTTTCCGCCATTTCAAGTTTCTGGCGCGTCAGCTGCGCCGCAAGTCATAAATCCACGCCAATGGTTCTGCTCAATACATCGTTCCATATCGATCCGCGGATCGAAAAAGATCTTGTAGAGTGGGTGCGTCGCGTCTACGCCCCCGCCCTCGCCGCTCACGGAGGTCTCGGCGCTCCGATATTTGCCAAAGTTGATGTTCCGGTGGGTGAGGAGGTTGTGTCCTATTGTTTTCAGATGACGGCACCCGATCGTGAGAAAGCGTTTGAATGGCACGACAGTAAGGCCGCACAATCCTTGCGGAGCGATCTTCACAGGCGGTTCGGCGAGCAACTTGTTCATTTCACAACCTGTATGGACATCATTCCCCTGAATGACTGAGCGAGCTGAAGGTATCGACAAGTGGGACCGCATCATTATCGGCATCGATCCCGGAACCAACCTCATGGGCTACGGCATTCTCGGCATAAAGAGCAAGAAGCCCCACATGATAGCGCTCGGCGTTATCAGGCTCAACAAATTCGAGAGCCATTACCTGCGTCTGTCAAGGATTTTCAGCCGGGTGCAGGGGCTTGTGGAGCAGTATCTGCCCGACGAAATGGCTATCGAGGCACCGTTTTTCGGGAAAAATGTGCAGTCGATGCTCAAGCTCGGGCGAGCACAGGGGGTGGCTATGGCTGCCGCACTGTCGCGCGATGTCCCCATCACCGAATATGAGCCGCGAAAAATCAAGATGGCAATCACCGGAAACGGAGGCGCCTCGAAAGAACAATTGCGCGAGATGCTGCGACGCATTCTCAACATCCCCGCCGAGAGCCTCGACATAGAGCTCGACGCCACCGATGCCCTCGGCGCTGCACTTTGCCACTTCTATGAGTCGGGCAAGCCCGAGATTGCCCGCGGACCTAAGAGTTGGAAAGAATTTATAGCAAATAACCCCGATAGGGTAAAATAGCATTCCCTCCGGCAGCAATCAAAAAAGCCGGCAAAGCCGTTGAACAATGGAAGTAGTTTACGAAGACAACCACCTGCTGATAGTCAACAAAGCCCCCGGCGAGATAGTGCAGGGCGACAAAACAGGCGATGAGCCTCTCAGTGAAAAGCTCAAGACATGGCTCAAGGAGAAGTACAACAAGCCCGGCAACGTGTTTGTGGGTGTAACCCACCGTCTTGACCGTCCGGTGGGCGGATTGGTGGTGTTTGCCAAAACGTCGAAAGCACTTGCAAGAATGAACGAAATGTTTCGCAACGGCGAGGTGAAGAAAACCTATTGGGCTCTGACACGCAATCTCCCCGCCGAACCTGAGGGGCGCCTTGAGCACTATATCACCACCGTTGAGCGCACAAACAAGTCAACGGCCCACAGCCAGCCACGCGAGGGAGCGAAACGGGCCGTGCTGACATATCGCCACATTGCATCATCCGAGCGGTTTCACCTGCTGGAGATCAATCTCGAAACCGGAAGGAAACACCAGATCCGCGTCCAGCTTGCGGCAATCGGCTGCCCGATCAAGGGTGATCTGAAATATGGCGACAAACGTTCCAACCCCGACGGTTCGATCTCGCTCCTCGCCCGTTCCATAGAATTTATCCACCCCGTGAGCCGTGAACTGATTTCGGTAACAGCCCCGGTTCCCGCTTCATGGAAAGGATTTGAAAATCTTGACAATAACCAAGAATGAAGATAGTTTTTTTAGGCACCCCTGAATTTGCAGCCTATTCCCTCAAAACGCTCCTCGATGCAGGAGTCGACATAGCAGCCGTGGTCACTATGCCCGACAAGATCGGCGGCCGCGGCCACAAGGTTATCCACTCAGCAGTCAAGGAAGTGGCCCTCGAACGGGGGCTGCCGCTCCTGCAGCCTGTCAACCTGAAGGACCCCGAGTTTGTGGACGAACTGCGGCGCATCGATGCCGACCTTTTTGTTGTGATCGCCTTCAGGATGCTGCCCGAAATCGTGTGGCGCATGCCGCGGCTCGGCACATTTAACCTCCATGCCTCCCTGCTGCCGCGCTACCGCGGAGCCGCTCCCATCAATTGGGCAGTGATCAACGGTGACACAGAAACCGGCGTCACCACCTTCTTCCTCAAGCACGAGATCGACACAGGCGACATCATAGCCCGCGAGAGGATTGAAATTCGGCCCGAAGACAATGTCGGCGACGTCCATGACCGGCTCATGGAGCTCGGGGCACGTCTCACCCTCAAAACAATCCGCGATATTGAAAACGGTGAGCTGAAGACACTTCCTCAGGATGAGGTTATCGATGAGCAAGGTCCGAGCGCAGCCCCAAAGATCTTCAAGGAAACCTGTCGCATTGACTGGGACCGACCTGCACGCGAGGTGCACAATCTCGTCAGGGGCCTGTCGCCTTACCCCGCAGCCTGGACGGTTATCGAGCAGGTGGGCGACGTGAAGATCTTTGAAACGAAGGTTCTTCCTGCAGAATCAACCGTTCCGGGGCGTATACGCTACACCGCCTCAGGATCGCTAACCATTGACTGCGCCGACGCACCTCTCGAAATCCTGTCGCTGCAGGCCCACGGGAAACGCCGCATGCCCGTCGCCGATTTTCTTCGCGGACAAAGGAGCCAACTTTCGACAGCGTTATAAGGCTCATCTAATAAATTTTTATTACTTTTACGGGCTGTATGACTAAGCGTTTAATCGTGCCCGTTATTGCCGGATTATGCCTTCTGCAGAGCTGTTCCGACAATTCTCAGCCCGACTTCTATAACGGTACGGGCTTGCTTGATATATCTCTCGAAGTCGCTCCGCCTCAGCTCCCCGGCATCACCGTGCCCGGGGTTTCCGACTTCTCTATCGAACTGACGCCCGACGCATCGCCTGAAAACAGTGCCCGGTGGGAATCGTTTGCCGATTTCACTCAGAGCACCCGTTTCCTTGCCGGAAGCTATACGGTCACGGCCATGTCAGGCAATCTCTATGACGAGGACTTTGACGAGCCCTGCTTCGGGTGCACCGAAAAGATAGTTGTGGCTGAAGGATCGACCACTCAGGTCAACCTGATCGCATCGTTGCTCAACGTTCCTGTTACTGTCACGGCTACCGAGGCCTTATCGACAGCTTTCCCCGGCTGGGTGCTGACGGTCCATGCTGCCGGAGGCGGTTATCTCGAGTTCGTCGAATCAGAAACCCGCACAGCTTTCATCCGTCCGGGCAGCATATCTGTGTCACTGAGTCCCGGCATCGGCAATGCCCGCTTTCTACTCACGCGCGACATCGCCGGCAAGGCAGGCCAACCCGTCAACCTCATTCTCGACGCGCTGAACCAAACCGCCATACTGAGCTGCGGCGCCGAAACCGTTTCGACCCTCGCCATCACTCCCGAGCTGCTTGCGGTTGCTGCGCCGACTGTAACCCTTTTCGGAAGCACGGAATCACAACAGATCAGCCTTGCTGAACGAACCACACCCGCCGAGCCTGCAATTTTCCACATAGATGCGCCCACCACTCTTGCCGAAGCAATCCTTACAATCGATTCCGAGATTTTAGCAGCAGAAGGAGCCCCCGCGCAGATAGATCTCGTTAATCCCGACAATGCGGCAAAAACTTATCTTGAAAACAACGGGGTGATTTTGAATCCGGCATCGCCCGGCAACATCGACATATCGCCGCTGCTGGCTAAATTGCAATATCACGCAGGCTCCCGTAACATTTCGAAATTCTCGCTCGAAGTAACAGATGAAGCGGGCCGACAGAGTGTGCCGCTCATCCTGACGGTCACCACACTGCCCGTTGATATCGAAGTGCTTTCGGTTTCCGACGCTATAATCGGAATCAACACCATCGACGTGATCATCGCCACCTCATCGCCTGATTTCGCCAGTCAGCTGACAGTAGAGGCTTCCATGCCCGACGGATCTGTGGAGAGCCTAAAATTTTTCAATAACGAAAAACTCGAGGACGGGAAATATCGGACAACGATTGAAATCCCCGAGGGCAATACCCCGCTGACGCTGATGGCCTACTACGGCTCAGAGCTTAAAGCTCAATTCACGGTTAACCGCGTCAGCCCCGATTTCTCCATCGAGATCGATCCTTTCGCCACAAAGCTCAGACTCCGTGTGTCGTCAAGAAGCTTTGCCTCCCTGCTGCCGATGATCACCCGCAATCTTCAGATCACCGTCAACGGCGAACCGGCAACCGTTATGAATCGCGACGAACACTCGGCTGAGATTACCGTGATCGGTCTCACACCGGCGTCGAGCTACACCCTTTCGGCCACTCTGCAGCCCGACAATGCTTCGGCAGCCCGCACTGCATCGTTCACCACCGAACAGACAGCAACATTGCCCAACGGTGACTTCGAGGATGTCAAGAGAACAATCAAATGGAAAGAAATGGACGCCGGAGGGCGCTACTCCCAAACCCTGGCCGAAATCATCAATTGCCAGAACAAGGCATCATTTGACCACGACACTCCCACAGGATGGGCCAACACAAATCCCAAGACATTCTACACAGGCTCAAAGATTGCCAACACATGGTATATGCAGCCGTCGGTCGTGACAACCTCCGACGCCGTCACGGGCGACTACGGGGTTGAACTTGTCAGCACCGCGTTCAACTATAACGGAAGGCCGATCCCCGACTATCTTCAGGAATCGGTGCCTTACACACGCTATTCCCGCAACATCCCCGAGCTGCCCTTCCGCGCGGCCGCCAAGATTTTCCTCGGTAGCTACAGCTTCAACCCGTTCAGCGGAGAAGCCGAGGTTTACAACGAAGGAATCTCCTTCAAATCGCGTCCGGAATCGCTTAACGGCTCCTACTCCTACTCTCCCTCACCGGCCAACCCGATGGAGAAAGGACTGGTTACCGTAGAGGTGCTCGGCATTGTCAACGGTGCTGAAACCGTAATCGCCTCAGGACGCGCCGAACTTCCGCTCTCCACAGGCTATGCCACATTCTCCGTTCCGCTGACCTATCCTTACTTCGGGGTCAAGGCCACGCAGGTAAAGGTTATGTGTGCCACCTCCACGGCCATAGGATCGATCAACTACGAATCGGCCAACGTCGCCGTTATGCCTGACCCTGTCAACTCGCGTGCACTCGGCTCGCGGATGAAGCTCGACAATCTCACGTTTGCCTACTAATCACCCAGCATGTTCCATCAACTGAAATATCTTCTCATAAGCCTCACCGCCATTTTTGCGGTTGCCGGAGCGAATGCTCAGGAGCCGTTCAAGCGCGGGCTCGAGCAGGTGTCGTTCGTGCCTAAAGGGCAGTGGATAACCGGCCTTAACGTCAGTTACTCACAAAGCCATCAGAACAATTATCAGTTTCTTATCATTGAGAATCTCTCAGGCGACACCTACTCGTTCAAGGTGAGCCCGATGTTAATGTTCGCTTTCAGGAGCAACCTTGCCGCCGGTGGCCGGTTCGGCTACAGCCGCTCGAAAACCAAGATCGACAAAACAAGTTTTGTGTTGGGCAGCGACACTTCCTACGATCTCGATCACCTTTACTCGATCAACCAGCAGTTTTTCGGAACCGCCGCATTCAGAAATTATATCTCGCTCGGCAATTCACAGCGCTTCGGTTTCTTTAACGAAGTGCAGCTCCAGGTTGGCGGCGGCGAGTCGAAGCTCGTGAGCGGCAGTGGCGAATCGCTCACAGGAACGTTTGAAAGAAATGTGTCGGTCGATGTGGGCCTCACTCCCGGAGTAATCATGTTTCTCAACAATTATTCAGCGATAGAGGTGAGTATCGGCGTTCTGGGATTCTCCTACAACAAAACCAACTCGACAACCGATCAGATCTATCTGGCTGATCGATATTCCAAGAGCGCCAATTTCAAGATCAATCTTTTCTCCGTATCGTTCGGAGTAGCGTTTTATCTCTGACTCTCAGTTGCACCCCTTCCCCGTCACACCAACCATGAAGAAAAAGTTTCTGATTCTGCAAGCGCTCCTGATGCTCGCCGCGGGTGTTAACGCAACCGAGCCTGCCGATTCTGTCACCCTCTCGCCTGACGAGCCGATCGTAAGCGAATTTTCGACCGCAAAGGCCATAGAGGCGGCAATGCCCGACGATAAGGTTATTCTTGGCAACGACACCGTGAGCATGATCCTGCCTGAGCGCAACCTCGGCCGGTATCACCGCGGTCTGTTCAATTTCCTGTTCATTCCCAAAGGACAATGGGCATTTGGACTGACAGCCTCTTACGGCGAGTTCAACACCGACGATGTTCAGATTCTCTCGCTGGTTAAGAACATCGACTTCAAAGGCAAACTCTACTCCATAAAGCCCACCGTGAGCTATTTTTTCAAGAGCAATCAGTCACTGGGCCTGCGCTTTAACTACACCCGCGGAAATGCCGATCTGGCCAATCTGTCGATGGATTTCGACGAAGACCTCAATTTCAGCCTTCAAGACGTCAGCTATTCCTCGCAAAGCTACGGCATCGGTTTCTTTTACCGTAGCTACATCGGCCTGTCGAGCATGAAGCGTTTTGCTATTTTCAATGAAGTCGAGGCATCGGTGAGCAGCGGCTCGTCGAGATTTATCAGAATGTATAACGGCGAGCCACGCGACACTCGTACAATGCGCACGGCTTGCTCGCTCAACTTCAGTCCAGGTGTGACGATGTTCATCATGGACTATGTTTCGTTCAACATTTCATTCGGTGTTTTCGGAGTGCACTTCAATCACGAAAAGCAAACCACCGACGGAAAAGACGACGGATCGCGCACCACATCAGGGGCAAATTTCAAATTCAATCTGTTTAACATCAACTTCGGTATCGGTGTCCACATCTAATCGCATTCATATTATCTTCGCCGCCATCGCTCTGATTGTCAGCGCGTCAGGCTGCATCAAGAACGATATTCCCTATCCGCGCATTCAGGCCAATATCGCCGACATGACTGTCGAACACCAGCTTCAGGCAGCGTCGATCGATTCGCTGAACCGCACCGTAACTATCTTTCTTGACGAGGTCGCCGATATCCGCAACGTCAAGATGACCGGCTACACCCTCACCCCCGCCGGAGCCGAATGGCCCGACTCTCTGAAGTTTGCTGCCGGAGTTGACCTGAGCGAGACTCAGCGCACCTTCGTTTCGCTCTATCAGGACTACTTCTGGACAATCTCGGCCGTGCAGAACATAGAGCGCTATTTCAGTGTCGAAGGGCAGGTGGGCGCATCGACAATCGATGTTCCGGGAAAGCGAGTGGTCGTTTATCTGCCTGAACACGCTAACCTCAAAAAGGTGAAGGTGACATCGATGAAGCTCGGTGGGCCCGAAGCCACTTATGTCCCGTCGCTGGTCGACAAGACAACTGATCTGAGCGGACCTCTTGAAGTAACTGTCACCGAACATGGGCGCACATCGCAGTGGACCATCTATGTGCAGACAACCGAGTCAACCGTAACTCTCGAGCGAGTCGACGCATGGACAAATGTGGCCTGGCTCTACGTATCGGCTCAGGAGGGCCGCGACAACGGTATGCAATACCGTCTGCCTGACGACCTGATATGGACCGAACTCGATCCGTCGGAAATCACCTCGGAAGGAGGTGCACTCACCGGACGCCTGATCCATCTCCAGCCCGAAACAACATATATTGCGCGAGCCTACAGCGACGAGGAGTTCAGCAACGAAGTAGAGTTTACAACCGGTCCGCTCTACTCTATCCCCAACGGCTCGATGGACGACTGGTGGCTCAACGGCAAGGTGTGGAACCCCTGGGCAGAAGGTGGTGAAAGCTATTGGGACACAGGCAATAAAGGAGCTACAACACTCGGCACATCAAACACCTATCCAACCGACGACACTTCGTCGGGAACAGGTCAGGCCGCTTGTCTCGAAACCCGCTTTGTGGGTATCGGCACGATCGGCAAGCTTGCCGCAGGCAATCTGTTTGCCGGTTACTATGTCAAGACCGACGGCACCAACGGCATCCTGTCGTTCGGGCGCACCTTCACCCTGCATCCCACCCACCTAAAAGGCTATCTGAAATATAAATGCTGCCCGATAAGCCATACAACCGGAGGTTTTGAAGACAAAAAGGAGACACCTGACACAGGCATTATCTGGTGTGCCCTGATCGATTCCGATTCCCCCTTTGAAATCCGTACCAATCCCAACAACCGGCAGCTCTTCGATCCTAACGGCGACTATGTCGTGGCCTACGGAAAGGTTGAATACGACTATTCGATCGACAACTACATTCCGTTCTCGATCGAGCTGCAGTATCGCGACACTCAGCGTAACCCGAAATACATGCTTATAGTAGCGTCGGCGTCAAGCCTCGGCGACTATTTCACAGGTGGCGCCGGATCAACGCTCTGGGTCGATGATTTCTCTCTCGATTTCGACTATTGATCACTCCCGTTGCAAACTAATCCAACCGATCTAACGATATGAAACCCTATCATATACTTCTCCCCGTTGCGGCAGCTATTGCTTTCACCGCCTCAGCCTCAGGTTCTTTCACCACCCGCACCGACAATGGACGGGTTGTGACAATCGAGTTCATCAACGACAATATCGTGAAGGTGAGCAACAATCTGCCTGATGAAACATGCCGGGAGAGCGGAGCGGCTGTTCTGAAAGCCGGTAGTTTCAACGGCAAGAAGATGGAGACGCGCCGTGGCCCGGTTTATGCTACTGCCGAGGGGCTTACAGTGAGTGTGAGCCGCACTGACGGAGCTGTCAACATCAGCGCAGGGCCTGACCGTGCCGTGAGCGACAACGGTTTGCGACTCATGGCCGACGGCAAACGCACAATGAGCATATCGACACTCGGCTCCGGCCAGTTTTACGGGGCAGGTGAAAGAGGTTATTCTTTTGACCTCTCGGGCGACACCCTGGTGATGTATAACAAGCAGAACTACGGCTACACAGCAGGCGAAGCGCGCATCCGCCAGATGAACATCACAATGCCGCTCTTTATTTCCTCAAACGGCTATGCCCTTGTGTTTGATGATCATGCGGCAGCCGAGATGGTGATGAGCAACCCGATCGAGTATATAACCGAATCGCGCACCCCGGTTTCCTATTATTTCATAAACGGAGCGGGATCGCTCGAAGGGGTGACGCGCCAACTCAGCGCTCTGACCGGACGCCAGGAACTTCCTCCATTCTGGGCCTTGGGCTACATCACATCGAAATATGGCTACCGCACCCAGGCCGAGACCCTCGGAGTTGTGGACACGCTCAAGACATCGGGCTATCCTGTTGACGGAATTGTGCTCGATCTTTACTGGTATGGCAAAGAGCAGGACATGGGACGCCTGGCATGGGACAACGAGCAGTGGCCCGACCACAAGCAGATGCTCGCCGACCTGAAGCAGCAGGGAGTCAATACGGTGATTATCTCCCAGCCCTACGTGTTGTTCAACGGCCGCGGCCGCGACAATTTCCGTGCGCTCCACGATCTCCGCATGTTTGTCAACGATTCAACCGGTTCTACTCAGGATGTTACCATCTGGGTTGGAGAAGGGGGCATGCTCGATGTGTCGAATCCACGCACGCGCGAATGGCTTGCAAAGCATTACGACTACCTCACCCGCGAGGGAGTGACGGGCTGGTGGGGCGATCTGGGCGAACCTGAGGTTCATCCCGAGACAGGTATCCATGCCAACGGAATGACCACACGTGAGTATCACAACAAATACGGCAACGACTGGAGCTCGATCATCTACGACCTCTTCAAGAAAGAGTTTCCTGACCGCCGGTTAATGACGATGATGCGGGGTGGCACCACAGGTCTGCAGCGTTACAGCGTGTTCCCCTGGTCAACCGATGTTTCCCGTTCATGGGGCGGACTTCAGCCGCAGATCAACATCATGCTCAACTCCTCGCTCAGCGGATTGGGCTACATGAGCCACGATGTTGGCGGTTTTGCAGTCGACCCCGATCATCCCTACGATCCCGAGCTCTATGTGCGCTGGCTTCAGCTGGGCACATTCTCCCCTATCCTGCGCACCCATGCCCAGCAGTTTGCGGAGCCTTACAAGTATCCCGAACAGGCCGACATTATCCTTCCGCTGATCAAAGAGCGCTACCGTTGGCTGCCCTATAACTACACGCTGGCTTGGGAGAACGCCGCCATGGGGCTCCCGCTGGTGCGCCCGGTCAACTTCCATAGCCCCGGGTCGACAGCTCCTGATGGACTTCAGGACGAGTATCTTTGGGGCCGTGACGTGCTCGTGGCTCCGGTGCTCAATCCCGGACAAACCGAGCGACGGGTGGTGTTCCCTGCCGGGAAATGGCTCGATATGGCCTATCCCTCCAAAATCTACTCAGGAGGCGATGCAATCACCTACCCCGCTCCGCTCAACGTTCTCCCGCTGTTTGTCAGAGCAGGATCGTTCATTCCCCTGGCCGACTATGCGATGGAAAACACGGGCGATTACCGTGCCGACCGTTATCTCGTGAAGTATTATCCGGTTGAGGGAGTGGCTTCCTCTTACACAATGTTTGAGGACAATCATGAATCAACCACCTCACTTGAGACAGGCAAATATTCGCTGATCACGTTCAAGGGAAGCGATACTCCCGAGGCTATCACCATCGATCTCAGCTCGGAGGGCACCTATGAAGGAGCTCCGTCAACGCGGCAGATCACATTCGAACTTGCCAACACCGGCGCACCCCGCACGATCACTCTCAACGGGAAACGCGTAAAGGGCTGGAAGTACAACAAGAACACCCGCACGCTCACCATTCCGGTGGCTTGGAACGGACGGCAGGCAAAAATCCAGATCACAAAATAACGAAAAGACGGTTCACCGACCGCCCTTATCCTTTTTACGGCAATTGTCGGAAAGGGCGCAGCCGCAGCAGCATCCTGATGATTCTGTGCAGTCGCCGTTGCTACCCTTGCGCCGGCGGATGATTCTGCGCACAATCCAGCCGACGGCTACAATCAGGGCTATGGCCACTCCAATGTATTGCGCTAACAGATTGCTCATTTCATCAGTTTCTTAACCATTGTGTTAAGTTTGCCGGGAGTGAGATCGGCGGGATATTTGTCAAACGGCAACACCATGTGACATCCCTCGGCATAGCGGCTGCATCCGTATCCGGTGCGCCCTTTCAGAAGATGTCCCGACTTGCAATGCGGGCACGGAATCTCCTCGATGCTCTTTATGCGCGGAGCGCGCCTGGCACCTTTCGCACTGCCCTTTGCTGCAGGAGCGGTGACAGGTTCGGGGTTCGCAACTTCAACCCGACGGTGAGAATTGTCGCTCAGCACATTGATGACAACTTCGCTGACCATCCTCTTGAGCTCGGCAACAAACTCTGCCGAGTTATAGTCGCCGCTCTCAATGCGTCGCAACTTGTTCTCCCACACACCGGTTAGCTTGGCGCTCTTGATCATTTCATCATGAATCAGTCCGATCAGATCAATCCCGGCCTGAGATGCCATGATGTTTTTCTTTTCGCGATAGATATAGCGGCGCTTGAAGAGGGTTTCTATGATTGAGGCGCGCGTCGATGGGCGGCCTATTCCGTTGGCTTTCATGGCCTCGCGCAGTTCTTCGTCGTCAACGGTCTTTCCGGCCGTCTCCATTGCGCGGAGAAGGGTGCCTTCGGTGAAGTATTTCGGCGGTTGGGTTGTTTTCTTCTGAAGCGAAGGCTTATGGGGCCCGCTTTCACCGACTGTGAACTCAGGCAGCACACGGTCGTCGGCATCCTCCTTCTCCAGTCCGGCATAGAGGGCCCGCCATCCCGGCTCGGTGATCACCTTTCCCGAGGTCTTGAAGCCGATGCCGGCCACATCGGCCGACACCGAAGTCTGGTTGAACTGACAGTCGGGATAGAAGGCGGCTATAAACCGCATGGCAATCATGTGGAACAACTTCTTTTCATCGCCCTGCAGGTGGCTCAGTGGTGCTCCCGTGGGAATAATGGCATGGTGATCAGTAACCTTGGAGTTGTCAAACACCTTCTTGGTTTTAGGCAGCTTGCCCGATAAGAGCGGAGCGGTGAGGGAGGCATAAGGGGTGAGGTTGCGCAGTATTCCGGGAATCTTAGGATAGATATCGTCGGTGAGATAAGTTGTGTCGACACGCGGGTAGGTAGTGACTTTCTTCTCATAGAGAGTCTGAATGAGGCGGAGTGTCTCGTCGGCTGTCCATCCCCACTTCTTGTTAGCCTCCACCTGTAGCGATGTGAGGTCGAACAGACGCGGCGGCGCTTCGCGCCCTTTTTTGTTCTCCACAGCTGTAACGGTCAGCGGCGAGAGGCTTATTCTATTCATGGCCTCCTCCCCTTCGGCCTCTGTGTCGTAACGGCCTGATGCGGCTGTGAATGTAGCCCCCCGATAGTCGGTTTTGAGTTCCCAATAGTCCTGCGGCTTGAAATTGGCAATCTCGAGATGACGCTTGACAACGATTGCGAGTGTGGGGGTCTGGACACGCCCGATCGACAGGACATTGCCCGGCGAGGAATATTTAAGACTGTAGGCCCGGGTGGCGTTCATGCCCAGAAGCCAGTCGCCAATAGCGCGTGACAGCCCTGCAAGATAGAGATTGTTGAAATCTGACTCAGGCTGAAGATGCGCAAACCCGTCGCGTATCGACTCATCGGTAAGCGACGATATCCAAAGTCGTTTTACCGGACACTTTACCTCGGCCATCTGCATGACCCACCGCTGTATCAGCTCACCCTCCTGACCGGCATCGCCGCAGTTCACAATCTCGGTTGCCTGCGCGGCCAGGCGTTTGATAACGTCAAACTGGCGCTTATAGTTGTCAATGTCAATCAGCTTGATTCCGAACTTCGGAGGAATCATGGGGAGCTGCCCGAGCGACCACCGCTTCCAAAGATCTGTATAATCATGCGGTTCCTTGAGGCAGCAGAGGTGTCCGTAAGTCCACGTGACGCACCACTCGCCGCAATCATAATATCCGTCGCGGCGGGGTCCGTTACCGAGAATCTTTGCTATATCTGCGGCAACCGACGGTTTCTCGGTGATGCAGAGCTTCATTTGAACGGAAATGTGACAGTGCCTTGCGCAGTCACCAAGGTGATGCTCCCCTTGCGCGCAACGGCTGTTGGTGCAAAGTCAATTTCGAGACTCACCGAGCCGTTGTCCTCAAACTGGAAATAGTGTTTGAACTCGATTCCGTCGATATCTTTGGCGGCGAGCACCCGTGTTCCGGCAGTCAGTGTGGCCGAGTCAATGCGATGAGCGGTGTGCGGAAGTCCCGACAGACGGCAGTAGACCCGCGTCAGGTCTTTGCGGAAATCGATTGAATCAACAATGAGCTGCATGGCCCCTTTAGGTGCCGCTGCCTCCTTCGTGACAGGCGACATGGTCCGGAGTCCTTTGACAACCGTAGCACCGGCCACTGCGGCCACTGCGGCAATGAGGATCGCAGCTAAGAGTGCACGCCTCATTTTTCCTGTGATTTAGCTTCGTTCCAATACTCATCCATCTGCTCCAGGCTCATGCTCTTGAGCTCCTTGCCCTCCTGACGGGCACGATCCTCAACATGGTTGAAACGACGGATAAACTTCTGGTTAGTCTTTTCGAGAGCGTTTTCGGGATTAACGCCATAGAGGCGAGCTGCGTTGACAAGGCTGAAAAACATGTCGCCCATCTCGGCTTCGATTCCTTCCTTGCGCCCGGCCTTCAGCTCGGCGTCGAGCTCGGCGATTTCCTCTTTCACCTTGTCCCAAACCTGCTGCGGCTGTTCCCAGTCAAAGCCTGCGTTGGCCGCCTTTTCCTGAACCCTGAACGCCTTGATCAGCGCCGGCATAGCTGCCGGCACACCAGCGAGCACACTGCGGTTGCCCCCCTTCTCGCGGAGTTTTATCTGCTCCCAGTTCTGTTCAACGGTGTGGGCATCATCGGCTTTCACTTCGCCAAACACGTGGGGGTGGCGGAAAATGAGCTTGTCGTTGAGCGCGTCGCAAACGTCGGCAATGTCAAACGCCTCTTTCTCCTCGCCTATCTTGGAATAGAAAAGCACATGCAGCAATATGTCCCCCAGCTCTTTGCGTATGTTTGGATTATCGTTGCGTATCAGCGCGTCACAGAGCTCATAAACCTCCTCGACGGTGTTTGGCCGCAGCGATTCGTTGGTTTGCTTGGCATCCCACGGGCACTTCACTCGCAGAATATCCAGTGTATCGATAACTCGGCCCAGAGCCTCTAATTTTTCAGAACGGGTATGTGACATTTCTCTTACGTTTTTCTGTGCAAAGTTACCTCATTTTTCGCGTTGCACAAAATTCCCGCAAAGCGAAAAAATTAGTATCTTTGTGCCCGATAGTACCCTGAACGAAACGTCGGGGCTGTCACCCGAACAATAAGTAATCACAAATTGAATCAAGATATGGCAACTCAGGACGATGTCTTCAAGAAAATAGTGTCACACGCGAAGGAGTACGGTTTCGTGTTCCAGTCGAGCGAGATCTACGACGGTCTGTCGGCCGTGTACGACTACGGTCAGAACGGTGTCGAGCTCAAGAACAATATCAAACGCTACTGGTGGGACGCGATGACTCTTCTGCATGAAAACATCGTCGGCATCGACTCTGCCATCTTCATGCACCCCACCATCTGGAAAGCATCGGGCCACGTTGATGCATTCAACGATCCTTTGATCGACAACCGCGACTCGAAGAAGCGTTATCGTGCCGATGTGCTGATCGAAGACCAGATCGGCAAGATTGAGGAAAAGATCGAGAAAGAGGTAGCCAAAGGACGCAAGCGTTTCGGCGACAGCTTTGACGAAGAGCAGTTCCGGGCAACCAACCAGCGTGTGCTCGATTACGCCGCCAAACGCGATGCCCTCCATCAGCGCTATGCCGACGCCATGAGCTCCAACAATCTCGAGGAGCTGCGCCAGATAATTATCGATGAAGAGATCGTGTGCCCCGTGTCAGGGACCAAAAACTGGACCGATGTACGTCAGTTCAACCTCATGTTCCGCACCGAGATGGGTTCGACAGCCGACGGCGCCATGACGGTTTATCTCCGTCCCGAAACAGCGCAGGGTATTTTCGTCAACTATCTTAATGTGCAGAAAACAGGACGCATGCGCATTCCCTTCGGCATTGCGCAGATCGGCAAGGCTTTCCGTAATGAGATTGTTGCACGCCAGTTCATTTTCCGCATGCGCGAGTTCGAGCAGATGGAGATGCAGTTCTTCGTCCGTCCCGGCGAGGAAATGAAGTGGTTCAACTACTGGAAGGAATGGCGCCTGAGCTGGCACAAGGCTCTCGGCCTCGGCGATGAGAAGTACCGCTACCACGACCACGAGAAGCTGGCCCACTATGCCAACGCCGCTACCGATATCGAGTTCAAGATGCCCTTTGGCTTCAAGGAAGTGGAAGGCATCCACTCGCGCACCGACTTTGACCTGTCGCAGCACGAGAAATTCTCGGGCAAGAAGATACAGTATTTCGACCCGGA
>CAZKXM010000041.1:0-9751 GCA_964556785.1 uncultured Bacteroides sp.
GGGTGATGGGATAGCTGCCGAGGAACAGCGGACGACCGCTGCGCTCAGATGCTGCGATAAGGCCCCAGGCAGTGGCTTTGTTGCCGGTGATATCGGTGTAAACGCCCGGAACCGCAGTCTCGGTTTCAATGCGGTAGACGGCGCCGGTGGCGTGGGTGTTTGCGCCATAGTCGTAACCGGCACGGAGAACCTTTGCATTAGCTTCGTAGACAGCCGGTTTCTTGGCGAATTTTGTGTGCAGATGGTCGAGGGCGCGCTCAAGCGGACGGTCGAACAGCCAGCAGACAAGGCCAAGTGCGAAAATGTTGCGACACTTGAGCACAGCCTTTGCATCGAGGCCGGTATCGGCAAGAGCAGCCTTGGTAAGCGAAGTTACAGGCACTCTCACCACCCGCTCCTCCTTAAGGCCAAGTTCGCTCACGGGATCGTCGGTAGTGAAGAGGGCTTTCTTAAGATCGGCAGGACGGAATGAATCGCTGTCGGCGATGATGATACCGTCAGGTTTGAGAAACTTGACGTTCTGCTTCAGTGCTGCGGGATTCATGGCCACAAGCACATCGCAGGCATCGCCGGGAGTGTGGACATCGGTACCGACACTCACCTGAAATCCCGAAACACCGGAGAGCGATCCCTGCGGAGCGCGGATCTCGGCGGGATAGTCAGGGAAAGTCGACACTTCATTGCCAAGCGCTGCCGACACATTGGTGAAAATGTTTCCGGCAAGCTGCATGCCGTCGCCGGAATCGCCCGAAAAGCGTAACACCACTTTGTCGAGCGTTGTGATTCTTGGTGTAGTAGACAACGTGATCAGTTTTATGTTTATACAACTAAATTACATTAAATTTCAGAGCCATGCCGCGTGCCGACGTGTTGACCTCTCGCCCGTTCCACACCTGCAGGCCGTTGAGCCATGTCGAGGCTATGCGATAGCTTAAGGTCATTCCGTTCAACGGAGTCCAGCCGCAGCGTCCGGCCACCATGGAGTCGTCAACCGTATAGTCGGCTTCTTCCACAAGCGCCAGATCGGCGTAATAGCCCGGGCGGATAAAGCCGCGCCGGTCAATAGAATATATCTTTGCAGGGTTGTGGGCCATAGTCTGAACCACTTTCTCAATCGAGAAACACCCCTGACGGGCAAGAGTAAGCATTACCGGCAGCGAGAACCTGATCATCGGCATGCCTGACACTGCTGTCAGGGCAGTGCCCTGCTTTTCGGCAAGCAGATGAGGTGCATGGTCGGTTGCAATGCAGTCAATCACCCCATTGTTGACAGCGCGTCGCAGTGCGTCGCGGTCGGTCTGCTCCTTAATGGCGGGATTGCATTTTATTCTTGATCCGAGCCGCGAATAGTCAGCCGAATAAAATATGAGGTATTGAGGGCATGTTTCAGCCGTGATGCGCTTGTTGTCGACAGGTGCGTCGGTAAACTCGGCGAGCTCGTCGGCTGTCGAGATATGAAGCACGTGCAGCCGTGCGCCTGTCTGGCGGGCAAGAGCAACGGCACGGCGGGTGGCGTCGACACATGCTTTGCGCGAACGGATTGCAGGATGAAAGCCCACCGGCAGGTTCTCGCCATGCTCAGCTACGATGCGCTCGCGGCAGGCACGGATCTCGGCCTCGCTTTCGGCATGGACGGCAATCAGGGCATTGACCTCGGTAAAGAGCCGGCGGAGAGCCGAATCGTCGTCGAGGAGCATATTGCCTGTCGACGATCCTAAGAAGAGCTTTACGCCGGCAACACGAGAGAAGTCGGCACGCTTGATCTCGTCGAGATTGTCGGCCGCAGCTCCGATATAGAATGCGTAGTTGGCTGTCGAAACCTGAGCGGCACGATCCATCTTCCGCCCGACTGCTTCAACCGTCAGAGTGGCCGGACGTGTGTTGGGCATGTCGATAAACGAAGTCACGCCACCGGCTGCAGCCTCGGCCGACTCAGTAGCCATATCGGCCTTGTGGGTGAGACCCGGGTCGCGGAAATGGACATGCTCGTCAATCGCTCCCGGCAGAAGCATGCGCCGGCCGGCATCAAAGTGAGATGCGGCAATGCGTCGCAGCGATTCGTCAGGGTCACCCTCACCCACTGCTGCGATGAGCGCGCCACTAATGGCGACCCAGCCGTGGTAGCGGCGCCCCTCGTTGACAATCAGGGCGTTGTGAATCAGCAGGTCAATGTTTCTCTCTAACGTCATGACGCGGAAACTTCTTGAACATGCTGTCGAGACGAAGACGGATAACTCCGAACACAGCTTCGCCGAAAATGCCCGAGTTCATCTTGCTTTCACCGAGCACACGGTTGACAAACACAATGGGCACCTCCTTGATACGGAAACCCATTTTGTAAGCGGTAAATTTCATCTCGATCTGGAACGCGTAGCCTTTGAACCGAATGTTGTCGAGAGGCATGGCTTCGAGCACCCGGCGGGTGTAGCACACAAAACCGGCGGTGGTGTCGCGCACGGGCATTCCGGTGACTGTTCTGACATAGGCCGAGGCATAGTAGCTCATGAGCACACGCCCCATCGGCCAGTTGACAACATTGACTCCCGTAACGTAGCGCGACCCTACGGCCACATCATAGCCCTCAACCTTGCATGCGGCATAGAGCGCCGCGAGATCTTCGGGATTATGCGAGAAATCGGCATCCATCTCGAAGATAAACTGATAGTTGGGGTGATCCAACGCCCATTTGAAGCCCATGATGTAGGCGGTTCCCAGACCGAGCTTCCCCTCGCGCTCCAGCAGGTGAACGCGCCCGGGATATTCAGCCATTTTCTCGCGCACGATAGCCGCGGTACGGTCAGGCGAGTTATCGTCGATTATGAGCACGTCGAAGCCCTGAGGCAGCTTCATCACTGCATCGATAATGGCAGCTGCGTTCTCCTCCTCTTTGTAGGTTGGAATGATCACGAGGCCATCGGCTTCGGGCAGCGTTGTGACAGACGTTGGTTCGTTCATGCTCAAATCGGATTTTGCCGACAAAATTACGAATTTTTACAGGGTTATACTCAAATTACACCTTAAAAATCATCGAAAAAACGCTTTCCGGCCAAAGAACATCACGTTTTACCGGCAGCCGGCTGTCTGTCGCGCTGTAATCACACCAAACAGCCCCGGACCGATCGACAGTCCGGGGCTGCAGTTTGATATGATTACTCTGATCAGTTGAGGAACTTGTTCAGGTCGGCCAGAGGCAGATCGAATGCCTGGGCAACGCCGGGATAAGTTACTTCACCGTCAACAGCGTTCACGCCGAGAGCGAGAGCGTGGTTGTCGCGGCAAGCTTCCTTCCAACCCTTGTTTGCAAGCTGAATTGCATAGGGAAGGGTGGCGTTGGTGAGAGCGAGGGTCGATGTGCGGGGCACTGCACCGGGAATGTTGGCAACAGCATAGTGCACAATACCGTCGAGCTCGTAGGTGGGCTCGCTGTGGGTTGTGGGGTGAGATGTCTCGAAGCATCCGCCCTGGTCGATAGCAACGTCAACAAGCAGAGCACCGGGCTGCATGAGCTTGAGCATGTCGCGGGTAACGAGGTGAGGAGCCTTGGCACCGGGGATGAGCACTGAACCGATAACAACGTCGGCGGTGGGGAGCTCCTGCTCGATATTGTGAGTTGAAGAGTAGAGGGTCTTCACGTTGGGGAGCATGGTCTCGTTTACGCGACGCAGTGTGGGCAGAGAGATATCGGTGATGGTTACATCGGCACCCATACCTGAAGCCATGAGGGCTGCATTGCGGCCAACAACACCGGCACCGAGAATCAGCACCTTGGCGGGCTTAACGCCGGGGACGCCGCCCATCAGCAGACCGCGTCCACCCTGGGGCTTCTCCATGAAACGGCATGCTTCCTGAACCGACATACGGCCGGCAACCTCGCTCATGGGGATCAGCAGGGGCAGTGAGCCGTCGGGCAGACGCACGGTTTCGTATGCGATGCAGATTGCACCGGCCTTGAGCATAGCCTCGGTGAGAGGACGATCGCTTGCAAAGTGGAAATATGTGAACAGCACCTGGCCCTTGCGCACAAGCTTGTACTCGGGTTCGATGGGCTCCTTCACCTTGACGATCATCTCGGCGATTGCATAAACCTCCTCGATGGTGGGGAGCATTTTAGCGCCAGCAGCCACATACTCGCTGTCGGGGAAACCGCTGCCTTCGCCGGCCGATGCCTGAACGTAGACAGTGTGGCCCTGACGCACCATTTCCTTAACTCCGGCCGGTGTCATCGACACACGGTTCTCGTTATTCTTAATCTCTTTGGGTACTCCGATAATCATGGTAATGATAATGTTTTTTAGGTTATCGGGCGCAAATTTAATTCAAATCGCCGCGATTGAGTCAAAAAAACTTGTGTTCTACAGCATACTTTATCCGATTTGAATCACTTTTCCGAACCGGACCAATGGCTGCCGTTTCGGCTCACTTTACGGGATAGGGGCTCACGTTGATCGTGGCCTTGTAGAGACCCATGTTCATCGGATTGCAGTAGAAGTCAAGCAGAAGGGCTCCGTTCTGCGGATTGAATGTTCCATCCAGGTTACTGATGGCGAAGCTTTCCTGAGGCACATTGGCGATCGTGGGGATGAAATTGGGCGACTTCAGGGTCAGCGTGGCGGCATCGGCAGTGAAGGGAATGTCGGGGAACGTCATGTTGAGAGCGGGCATCTGCTGGATGAACTGGGCGCCGGTGATGTCGATACGTGCGGTTTTCTTGACGGGATCGAACACGAGCACGTAGCGGGTAGCGCCTGTCTGATACTCGCTTCCGGCCGCATCAACGGTCTTCGTTGTGCCGTAAAGATAATTGGTTAAGGCATACGCATTGATATCGAAACGGTTGTTGACCACAAACGATGCCGAATAAACGGTGCGGATCGTCACGGCAGTGCCCATATTGACTGATTCCATCACGTCGAGCATGGTGAAACGCACCTTTGTGAAATTGATTCCTGCGGCTCCGCTGAGGTTTGAGGGAACAACGTTGGTGCCCTCCATGATATAATATCCCTTGCTGTCCTGATTGATCGTCATGTCATCAAACTCGAAGTCGCGGTGGCTGATCGAGGGATCGATATAGAGGCCGGTCACTTTGAGTTTGCCGGCCATGGTTCCGTCGGAATACGATTTGATCTCAAGACTGTATTTTGCGTTGTCGTCGATGATAACCGAGCCGTTGGTATTGTCGAACACGGTGTTGAAACACTCTGAATAGTTTCGGGTTACTGTTGAGGTCACTGTCACGTCGTCGTCCTTAATACACGATGTCGACACCAAGGCAACCATCATTGCGGCAAACAGAGATAAAAAATGCGTTTTCATCATTTTGATTTATATGTTGTTATTACAAATTATTCGCGGTCAGTTTCTCGAGGGCTATCCGGAGCGTCACGCCTGCATGCACCGGTTTGCCCCGCTGCAGGAACGTGTTGGAGATCGACACGTAGCTGAACGTGTTGTAGCGCGTGTCTGTGAGGTTCTCTCCCCAAAGATCAAGGCTCCAGCAACCGCGCTCCACCCTCACCGATGCGTTCAGCCGGGCGTAGAAGGGCTGACGGTTAGCATTTGCCTCGTCCCAATATATATTGCCAGTGCCCCTGACATTGACATTGGCCTCAATGCGGTCAATCAGCGATCCATGGGCAAAGGCACGGCTCCATGTGGCTCCGATAAAGAGGGTGTTGGCCGGAGCGTAGGGCACCCGCTTGCCTGAATAGTCGGTCAGACCGTTGTTGAAATCAACAAAGCGGGCATCGGTGAATCCCCAGGCTGCATTGAGCATGAGCGGCGCCACAACCTGCCAGCGCGCCGACACTTCGGCTCCGAGACTGCGCGTGCGCCCGGCATTGGCCATGATTCTGCCGGTGGTGACTCCGTCGGGAAACATTGTGAGCTGCTGGTCGCGGCAGTCAATCCAGAATAGAGCGACGTCGCCCGACAGGTTTATCTCAGGATGCGAAAGCCTGGCTCCCATCTCATAATTCCAGCTCACCTCAGGGCGATAGCTCACAATCTCGGCCACGTCATACTTGGCCGTAAGGCCCATCGACTCCATAACTTGCTGCTGAAGCACATCGCTGAACATCTGGGTGTTGAATCCTCCGCTCTTGTAGCCCTTGGCCACTGAGGCGTAGACCATCGAGCTGCGCCACGGAAGCCGGCGGGTCACGCTGATCTTGGGAAGCAGCTGCGTGTAGGTGTCAGCCAGCCGTCCGCGGTTATCGATCTTTATGCGGTCAGTCAGAAGGGTCGACGGATGTTGGGGATCGGTGAGATTCATCACCGTGTAGGTTGCATCGCAAAAACTGCGGTAACTGAGCGCGGTGTGCTCTATGTCGAGACGAAGATCGGCGGCAAGGGTCCATGCACCGAGCTCAAGGCTCGACCTGTGATAAACCGCAAAGCCGTAAGTGGGCTGAGTGAAGTAGCTTTCGAGAGGGAACTCTCGGCTGTCCCACCTGACGGGATACGTAGGGTTCATCTGGTTGCGCTTGTCCTCGATCAGCGCGGCGATGCCATCGTCCTTAAATGTCACCGGAGCCTCCATACGGCCGCGCTTGCCGAATCCGAACAGCCCTCCGAGCCACGAATAGGTGCCCTTGCTTCCGCGGACCACGAAGTCTTGTGTCAGCCCCCACTCCCGGCGCTTCTGCGTCAGGGTGAAATAGCTCGCTGTAAGGAAATCCTGATCGAGAGTCATGTTATCGTCAATCCATTGGAAGGAGGTGATTGACGAAAGTGACACTCCGCCCACATGCCAGCGCACGGTGAGTCCGTCGGTAACTCCTGTACGGCGGTAGAAACAGGTGTCGTTATAGGCTATCGTTCCGGTTTCAACCCAGGCATAGGGGTAGCCGTGCTGGCGCGACAGGGTTAGCGCCGCAGTGTTCTCCACCATCAGGGCCGGGGCCGGGCGCCATGTTGTCTTCCAGCGCAGCGAGCCCCCTTCCTCGCGGTCGGCGCGGGTGTTGTTATAGGTGTTCTTGAAAAATCCGCGGTTATAGTGAAAGTCGCCGGTCACACCCATTCCCATGCGCTGGTGCAGCTTGAAGTAATAGCTTGCGGCGAGGCGTGCCGTGCCTCCTGTCCCTCCTTCGGCGAGGAGCCTGAGCCCATGGCTGCGCAGCGGTGAAAGGGTTGTTATGTTGATTGCCCCTGCCATGGTGTTACGGCCGTAAAGTGTTGATTGCGGCCCGCGCATCACCTCGATGCTTTCAATATCAACGAGGTCAAAGTCGTAGTTGTCCTTGTTCAGGAAAGGCACATTGTCAACCGTCAGGCCTACGGAAGGCTGGTCGATACGGGCACCGATACCGCGAACGTAGATCGACGATGTCATGCGCGATCCATAGTCGGGGATGTAGAAATTCGGGGCAAGCTCGCTCACACCCTTCATGGTCACGATTCCGAGGCGCTCTATCTCGGCCTCGGTCACAAGTGTGCGTGCCACAGGGCGCATGGCGTTGCCGACCGAGCCATCCTTGATGGCCGTAACCGATACCTCGTCAAGTGTAACCCCGGCGATGGTGTCGGCAGGTTCGGAGGCTACCGACGATGCAATTAGCAGAGACAGGAACAGATTCGTCACAGCAGCAAAATTAGCCACTCCGGCCTCATCGTGCAATCACTAATGTTAGTGATAATCGCGCGCCCGTAGCGCTGTATTGCCCGGCAGGTTTATCTGCACATCAGCAGCGCGTCGAGAACGGTCATGGCCGCCATCGCCTCGACAACGGGGACAGCGCGCGCAACAACGCATGGATCGTGGCGCCCGCGGGCGTGAAGAATCGCCGCATGGCCTTGATCGTCAACCGTCGGGACAGGCAGCAGCAGCGTGGCAACCGGCTTGAACGCTACCCTGAAGGTAACCGGCATTCCATTTGTGATACCTCCCTGAATGCCGCCCGAGTTGTTGGTGCGGGTTTTGATGGTACCTGTGGTTGAATCGGTGACAAACTCGTCGATCATCTCCGAACCGAGCCGCGATGCGCCGTCGAAACCCATTCCGTAGTCAAATCCCTTGGCTGCGGGAATGCTCATCATCGCACCCGCAAGCATGGCCTGGAGTTTTCCGAAAACGGGCTCCCCCACTCCGGCTGGCAGACCTGTGACAATGCACTCAACGATTCCGCCCACAGTGTCGCCCTGCGCCTTGACATCGAGAATCAACCGCTCCATCTGCCCGGCAACCACGGCATCGGGACACCTCACTGCGTTAGCCTCGACCATCTCGCGGGTAACGCCCTGAGGATAGCGTTCGGGCAGACACACGCTGCCCACCTGCGCTGTATAAGCCACGATTTCAACCCCGCGGGCCCGGAGGATCTGCCGCGCGACTGCTCCGGCAACAACCCTCGACGCTGTCTCGCGGGCCGAGGCGCGTCCGCCGCCGCGGTGATCACGGATTCCGTAACGGCACTGGTAGGTGTAGTCGGCATGCGAGGGCCGGAACAGATGGCGCATCTCGTCATAGTCGGCGCTGCGCTGCTCACGGTTGCGGATAATGAACCCCACGGGGGTGCCGAGTGTCACATCGTCGAGCAGACCGGAAAGAAATTCAACGCGGTCGGCCTCGTTGCGCTGGGTCACAATGGCACTCTGGCCCGGCCTGCGGCGGTCAAGCTCGCGCTGCACCTCGTCAAGGTCGATCTTCACCCCCGAGGGCACGCCGTCAATCACTCCGCCGAGCGCCGGTCCGTGCGATTCTCCGAATGTCGTGAGCCTGTAAAGCGTTCCGAATGTGTTCATCACTCAATCGTTTCGGGTTCGACAATCAGATCGGCCAACGTGCCCCGGGCATAATCGATAAATGCCGTCGGGCTGACCTTGAGCTGCAGGCCGCGCTGCCCGGCACTGACATAGAAAAACTCATCGTCGGGAGCCGTTGTGTGGAAAAATGCGCGGAAAGGCTTTTTCATCCCTATGGCGGTGCATCCGCCGCGAATGTAGCCCGTCAGTGGCAGGAGCTCCTTCATCGGAATCAGCTCCGCTTTCTTCACCCCGGCAGCCCGCGCAGCCTTCTTGAGGTCAACCTCGGCATCGCCGGGCACAACGCACACAAAATGGCACTCAGGGCGCTCACCGTGCAACACAAGGGTTTTGAAAACCCGGCTCACATCCTCGCCCAGCTGCTCGGCAACATGTCCGGCCGAGAGATCCGACTCATCAACCTGATAAGGCACCAGCTCATAGGCAATCCCGGCACGGTCGAGCAATCGAGCCGCATTCGTTTTGGCAATCTTCTCCATAGACATCTGCAAATCTACTAAAAACCCGCCAATCTCCCGCGCAAAAGATTCATTTCGTCACACCGTCGCCGCAGTGAGATTTGACGTGGCGGTAGACGATCTCCGAAATCCGGGCGATGATCGCTTCGGTCTGTTGAAGGTTGTAGCCGGAATTTTCAATGAACACTGCTATTGAATAGTTCGGCCCGTCGGGCAGGCTGACATGGCCTGCGTCGTTGACCGCCATGAGGCGGCCATCTGGCAAAATGAAGCCTGTGCCTGTCTTATGGCCGACGGTTGCGCCCGACAGCGGCTTCGGGAGCCGGTCAGTGCCTGTTTCACACGTCTCCATCATGTGTCGAACCTCCTGTGAATACACATCAACCGGTTCATTGAAATAGTTATCGAGCAGCGCAGCCATTGCCAAAGGGGTTGCCGCGTTCGCATAACAGCGGCTATTGTCGGCGTGCATCTCTGCTTCGGTCGAAACGATATTGATACCTGTAACCGCTCTCTGCTTCAATATCTGC
>CAZKXM010000041.1:9851-16500 GCA_964556785.1 uncultured Bacteroides sp.
ACGGCAATGGGGAACTTGTAGACGCTCAGCATGGGGAACATCCTGTGGCCGTTGACTTCAATCGTGTCGGTACGGTTGATAATCACCGCCACTCCTACCTTGGCATCGAGTTGAGCGATATAATCATCGAGGTCGTTATGCAGCGAGCCATTGTCCGCAGGCTTTCCGCTGGCAAGACTGGCACCGATAATAATCAGTGCGAAAAGCAGAATGACGGTTTTTCTCATTGAGCAACCGGGTGACAGAGATGCCTACTGGCCGCGCTTGCGTTTCCAGCGGTTGTGGCTCCAGAGCCAGCTCGACGGGCTGCGGCGTATGCTCTGCTCAAGTTTCTTCATGTAGGCGCGGGTGTAAGGATTCTCGTCGTTATCCTCAAGCGGAGTGATCCTCGAGAACTCCATCAGATAGTGGCCGCGCTTCTGCGGCATCATCTCGACGTAAACAAATTCGGCACCCAACTTTTTCCCTATCACTTCACCGCCATCAACATAGGCGGTGTCGACTCCCAGGAAGTCGGTCCAGTGCTTCAACACTGGTGTAAAAGGCCGCTGATCGGAAATGAACCCGCAGACAAAATTCTTTCCCTCGCGGTTAATCTCAAGCAGGCGGCGGTAAGTTCGGGCCATCGGGATGTTCTCAGTACCGAAACGGCTCCGGAGATCGAGCAGAATGCGGTTGAACGCTTTGTTGCGCAGCGGATGATAGATCTCACACGAAACAGATCCGGGTAGGAAATGTGGGGCTGCCGATGTCACCCACTCCCAGTTGCCGAAATGGCCTAACATCAGGATCACAGACTTGCCGCTGGCAAGTGCGTCATTGACAACTTCAATGCCTTTGAACTTCACACGCCTCTGAACCTCCTTGTCGCTTATGTGGGCGAGTTTGGCAGTTTCGATAAAGATATCGCACAGATGACGGTAAAACTTCCTTTCGATCTCACGGCGCTCTTTCTCCGACTTTTCTGGGAACGCCATCGCGAGATTCTTTCTGACAATTCCCACACGATATTTCACCACTCTGTAAAGCACGAAAGCGGCTATATCGCTCAGCAGATATAAGGCTCTCAACGGCAGGCGTGCTGCGGTTTTGAGTGCACAGTTGAAAAATCTGTAATTCTTCACTGCTTCAGTCTTTTGAAAAGTTTGTCGATAATCTCTGAATCGACATTTTCATCGAATTTACGGGCCCACAGATGAGGAACCGACTCCAACAGCGGCATGTCGTCGGCGCGGAATGTCCACGGATGGCGGATGCTTTCACCACGCGACCAGTCAATGAAGCGCATGTTGGCGAGATTGACCTCCTTCTGATTCTTTACCGGCTGAGGAACGAAAAGTTTGTTGCGGAACGGGGAATTGCACACTAAAGTGGCCAGGAAAATTTCATCGCACGTGGTTGTGCGGCGGAACACTCTCTCAAGCCAGCCTTCATTCTTAACCACATACCGGGCCAAGTCATCGGTTATGCTGAACCACTGCGATCCGAAATGGAAGTCGACACCCCGGTTGATCCTGAAACCTACTGCCATCTGCAGGCCCTTGAAGATGTGATTGACGATACGGGTGCGGAATCGGCCTTCGCCCTCGGGAAAGATGCTGTAATACCTGAACCGCGACAATGTCGATTTCTTGAGCGTCCAGAGATTGAGAAACTCCTGGCCCTGATGCTCGTCGAAAAAGCGGTGAACTTCCTTCTGAGGCTTGATGGGCATATCCATTCCCGAAAGGAGATGATAGTAATCATATCGGCCTGCGCCGGTGGCAGCTTTGAGCAGGGCCAGTTCGCTCCGCATTATGCTGACACCGCCCCAGTTCACTCTGATTCTGTCGGGGAGAATGGTGAGGGTGGAATGCCTGGTCGCGTCATGCCACTCCGCGGGGTTGAAATCCTTCGCCTTAGCATCGACATGCACGAAAATATCGTTTCGCGGATCGTCCAGCAGCTCGATCAGCTTTCGGAGCTGACCGAAATTCTTATGAGCTAATATGAGGTAGGCATGCTTTCCCATCGCCGAGCTGTGTTCAGGAGTTGAGAATGTGTTCGGCCACGGTGCCTGTAAGATCCCCGTTGAGCCGCTTATCCTTATAGTTGGTTTTCTGGAAAAACGATCCTCCGGTCAATTCCTTATAAGCCGCTTCGTCATACCTGTCAAGACAGTGCTCGCCCCACAAAGCATGAGTGGGGTCCTGATCGATGTGCGGCATCTTATCGAAAAGAGATTTTGCGAGGTCGTTTACCTGGAGAGCTCGGCATAACAATAGATGGTGAACGAAATAGTTAATCTTACTATTCTCATCTTTCCAATAATTAAGGATAGCCTCGCGCCATATTCCTAATAGGGTGTTCCCTTTCCGAGCCCTTATGAAGCAATTCTGAATTCCTGAATAAGAACCTCTGATTATATGGCCTGACATAAACACAAAGAAATCTTCGTCCATAATATATTGAGGAACCGGCGCTGTCACAAAATCTGTAGCATCAAACCACAAGCCTCCATGTTGATAAAGAAGTTCTACCCTACAGATATCACTGAAATGGGCGTGAGGGATCAATCCCTTTTTCCATTTCTCTATCACATAATCAGGCAAAGTGATCCAATCAAATAATGAATTCTCATCTAAAATAATCACTTCCTGCTTCAGATGCTTCTTCATACTTCGGAAACAAGCTTTCACTAATGGAGGAGCCTGATATTCACCTTGCAGCCATATTGAAAATGCCCTTTCCGGTTCGGGGATTAACTCTATCGTTTCGGCCTTGATATTCCGAAGATCAGAATCATACCTACGTAAATATGAAAATGCCGCATCACGTGTTGCTTTGTATCTTTTCTTACGCCTTACTTCACGAGGCTTCCAGGGAGCATTCAGTATATGCCCCATTGTGATAAGTCTCGCCTGCTGCATCACACGCGCCCAAAAACGACCTGCGGAATTGCTCATTTCATATAAATCTTTACGTCGTGCGACCATTTTTTAGGCGTCATGTAGTCAGGGCCATAAACGATCTTGAGATAGCTGTCGGTATCGCGGAACGACTTGAACATATAATCTTCAAACTTGATCTCGCCTAAATCGTCAAACCATTTCTTCGGGATGACAGTACGGTAATTGTCTGATCCGACGGCATGGGCTACAAGCGGACTATCGGTGTAAGGATTGTTGTGCACAATGCCGTCGAGCTTTTTCATCCACCATGCGAAAGAATGGCGGTAAGATTTAAGAATGGAGATTAGGTCGCGGTGCCGACGATGGTAGATACGGTTGTTGACGCTCATAATCTTGTGCATGAACTTCTTACACTCCTTCGGATCTTCAGGAACCGATTCAAGGGGAAACACGTCGACCCACACACCGTAATCCAGCATACCTGTTCTATCTTTTGAGCAGGTTGACGTGTCGGCCACTTTGGCAATCCCGGAAGGGCTGGCCTTGTCCTGATTCTCAAAGTTATAAACGAGCTTATACTTGTCGCTCTGATAGGTGTTGATAAAACGGTCGAAATCGTCGCGGAGCATAAACATATCGGCATCGTCGTCCCAGGGAATGAACCCGCCGTGACGAACTGCTCCGAGAAGTGTTCCGCTCGAAAGGGTGTAGGGAATATCGTTTGCCCGACAGAAGCGGTCGATATCCTTCATTATCTCCAGAATCAGTTTATGTTTCTCCTTAATAGTCAGTTCAGTCTTTGTCTCCATTGTCGGCTGGTTTTACAATCTGGGGTCAATCAGTCTTACAAAATTAGCATAAAAATCCGAACACGCGTCATTTCTCCGCCCTGAGGTAGTCGACAAGACGGCTCATCATCTCCTTCAGGCCGTAGCGCGGTTGCCATCCGAGCTGCTGAAGTTTGCGGGCATCGAGATTCACAGTGGTGTCAGGCGCATAGCCGGTGTCAGACAGCGGCTCAACCTTTACGTCAATCTCAGGGTTGAACAGAGCGCGGAAAAGATCGGCAAACTCCCTGACGGTGACATAGGTTCCGGGGGTTGCAACATTATAGGCTTCGCCGGCTGCGCCCTTAAGCATCACATACATTATTGCGGCTACACAGTCGGTGATGTAGCAATAAGGCTTCGCTGACTTTCCCTCGGTGTGGAGCACAATATCAGTGCCGGCGATCACGCTTCGGGCAAATTGGGCGAACACGCGGTTGTCCTCTTTGGGCACACCGGCTCCGAATGTCTGCGTCAGTCGGGCTATCTTAGCGGGCACTCCATACTCGCGGGCATAACTGAAGCAGAGGTATTCGGCGGCCTGCTTGCCGAGGGCATACGAACTGCGGGACAACCGGTGGTCAACAAAACCCTGCTTTTCCTCAGTCACAGGCCCGGGGGTTACATACTGCCCGTAATATTCTATCGACGACAGATAAACCACTCCCCTTACGCTGCAGCGCCTCGCATAGTCAAGGATAGCGCGGGTGGAGTCGACCTGCAATAAGAACGTCTCGGCCGGGTGGGCTGAAATATACTTGCCGTTAGTGGGGCTCGCGCAATGAATCACGTAGCCACACTCTGAATCGAGGCCATTGAAAAACTCCGTGAGATCAGTCTCGAAAATCGTCACTGAATCGATCTCCGGTGCGAAGATCCTCAAGGCTTTGTCGCGGTTGCGCACCGGCAGTATAAACCGTATCCCGAGGTTTGACGCATGCAGGCATCTCACGATCGCCGAGCCGACAAGGCCTGTCGAACCGGTCACGATAACCGTCGAGTTGCGCAACGCCTCAGCCAACTCCTGCGGGAGCTGGAATAGGTCGAGATCCTCCTGAAGAATTTTGTTACGCGCCATGGCTCAGAATCCGAAAATCTGTTGGTTTTCATGCACCTCCACCATTGCCCGGAAAATAAAGAAATCGGTCGGGGTTGTGATCTTTATGTTTTCCATCGGCCCCATGATGGTGTGGATCGGATGGCCGTAATGCGACATCATGGTGCAGCTGTCGATAAAATCACCGCGCCCCTCGCTGCGCGCCCGTTCGTGAGCCTCAAGAATCTCCGTCAGGCGGAAAGTCTGCGGCGCGCGGGCAATGATTGTCTCGGCGCGAGTTGGAATTTCGAGCGACCCGTCGGGCCGGTTCACAACTACGGTTTCCGTTGCGGGCACACAGGTTATGCAGCTGCCGTGGCGGCTGACGGCGCAGATATTGTCGGTGATGGTCTGCTTCGTGATCAGCGGACGCACACCGTCGTGAATGAGCACATTGCAGTTGTCGCCATACGTTTGACGGGCGGCAACGAGCCCGTTGTAGATACTTTCCTGACCCGTCTCTCCTCCCGCTGTAATCGCGCCGACCTTCCTTATCTCAAACTTTTTAAGCTGCTTCTCCAGATAAGGGATCCAGTCGCGGAGACACACCACGACAATGCCGTCGATCTCAGGGTGATCGTCAAACAGTTCGAGTGTGTAGATTATCACAGGCTTACCGTTGAGTTCGAGAAACTGCTTCGGCTTCGAAACTGTACGCATTCGCCGCCCTGTGCCGCCGGCAAATATCACCGCAATGTTTTTCATAGGTTCAGAGTAGGTCATTGAATCGGGAAGAACTTAGATCGTGTTGCGGAAGCGCTCAGGGATCTGCGCCACAAACTTGATGCCGAACGTAGTTGGTTTGTTGAGAGCGAAAATCGGGCGGCAGAGCGTCTGCATTGTCCTGACAGGCTTAATCAGCTTATCCCAGGGACGCGCCTTGACGTGGCTCACCTTCTCGATAGCGCGCTGGCGCTTCAGCTGATGACGCGTCCAGCCGTTTTCAACCCTCGACGGCTCCTTCGATATCTCGCGCAGGTGCTCGAGATCAACCCCTCCGAAGTGGAACAGGAACAGCCCCTTGGCAATATGGAAATTCTGACCTTTCACACGGTGACATCCACCACCCCATGTGAGAGGGCGCGTGATAACCGACGGCTTCGAATAGCGCGAATAAAGCCATCCGCGGAAACGCTGCTGCAGAAACGGCTTCGAGAAATCGATCTTGCCCTCCGTCGGCAGGTGCTGGAGAACATCCACACCGAAGCCCGAATGACAGCTGTGGGGCGGCAACGCAGACAGAAACTCAGGCAACGACTTTTTCAGCACCGGGTCGACGATCAGAAACTCGTCGGCATCAGTAGCGATCACCATATCAGCCCCCTCGGCAAACAATTTTGCCGCCTTGTCAGATATGAAGCGTGATCTCTGACGTTCGGTCGACACCACATCACCCTGCATTTTCGGCACCAGCTGAGTGTGCACCCCCTCGCAGAAAGCAGGAATCTCCTGATCCTCACCGTCAAAAAACACATACAGATTCCCATTCCCTAACTGAGAGCCGTAATATTCCACCCATTTCTCAAGGAAACGGTCGTTTCTTACCATGGTGATAGCCTTGATATTTTTCAGTTTCATCGGTTCCATCAGAGTATAATTTCCCCAAAGTTACCAATTAACCCCATTCTACGCAACACCCCCGCCAATTTTCGCACCCCCGCCCCGCGCCTCCACCCAGATCGATAGCGCCAATCTCCGAAAAATACGACTTTTGCATATTTGGGCCCAATGGAAAACCCAAGCGCGGATGCCCCCTGGGGCCAAGTTTGTTTGACCCCTTGTGCTTGTTGAACAGGCTCTGGAAATTCTTCGTCATTACCATAACGACGAAGCTA
>CAZKXM010000042.1:0-16465 GCA_964556785.1 uncultured Bacteroides sp.
CAACGTTGCCGTTCATAGGCTCCTCAGATGAGCACGACGCAAGAGCTAATGCGCTAAGCGCCAGCGCAGGATAAAGAACTTTCTTCATTGTTTTAACAGTGTGTTTTGAAATTGTATGATTATTCAATATGCAAATATACGTCCTTAATATAAAGTACAAGCACCCCCCCCCCCGAATATTTAACGATTATTAACTTATCCCTGTCCAAATGTGCACATCGCCGCAGTGGCACAGGGAAATCAACACTAAGATGAACCTCCTTTGAGATAATAATGTTAGACAGAAAAGAATGTTACAAATCCATCACAAACCCATTCTATATTGACCCTATGAGAACTATCCGCCTGTTGGGCGCATTAGCCGCACTAACCTCAATTCAGGGCATGGCATCGACCCTTACCGCCGAGCAAGCCCTCTCGCGTCTGAATAAATGCACTGAGCTGCCTGTATCGGCACCCGGAGTCACGTCCCCACAACTCGCTGCCACCGTCGGGAAACTCTATGTGTTCAACCGCGGCAACGGCTTCATGATTCTTCCGGCTGATGACCGCGCACCTGCCCTGCTGGCCTACTCTGACAGCGGTTCATTTGAACCGGGTAATCCGGGGGTGGAATACTGGATGAACTACTATAATGCCGAACTCGCAGCTCTGCCTGCATCGGCTGCCGAAACAGAGACCGAAACTAAGCGCCCCGAGCGTGTGCCCGTCCAGCCTCTGCTTACCACCCGATGGAATCAGGAAGCGCCTTACAACGATCTCTGCCCGAAAGTGAACGGGCATGAAACCGTGACAGGATGCGTGGCTACGGCAATGTCGCAGGTAATGAAATATCACAACTATCCCCCGAAGGGGAAAGGCACTCACTCCTATCACTGGGAGCCGGGCGACAGTACGCTGAGCTTTGATTACGGTGCAACCACCTTTGAATGGGACAAGATGACCGACACCTATAACAGTGAGTCGACAGCCGAATCGCGCACAGCCGTGGCAACACTGATGCTCGCAGCCGGTATCAGCGTCGACATGCACTATGACATTGGCGACAGCGGCGCATCGACAATGGTGATGGGAGCATCGCTGATCGACTATTTCGACTATGATAAAGGTCTTTACATGCCCATGCGTCCCTATTACGGGTTGATAGAATGGGAAAACATGATCTATGAGGATCTGTCGCAGGGACTCCCCGTTCTCTATGCCGGACAAGGTACGGCCGGAGGGCACCAGTTTGTATGTGACGGCTACAGTTCTGACGGATTCTTCCATTTCAACTGGGGCTGGGGCGGAATGAGCAACGGCTACTTTCTGCTGACAGCACTGAATCCGGCATCGCTTGGTGTTGGCGGGGGTGCAGGCGGCTTTAACACCGACCAGCAGATTGCTCTGGGTGTACGGCCTGCCCTTAGTGACTCCGAACCGGTCTATATAATATATAATACAGGTGATTTCACCCCTGAAGCAACAGAGGTAAGCGCCGGTGAGACCCTTCGCTGCAAAGGAGGATTCTTCAGCTACAGCATGTATGACCTGCCCGAAGGCTCACGCCTCGGAATGAAGATTACATCTGTTGCCGACAACACTGCACGTTTTGTCGAGGGATTCAACATCAGCGGACTGCCGATGCTCAGAGGCTATGGAGAGGACTTTATTCGCTTCCCCGAGCTTGCCGACGGTGAATATGTGATCACGCCATCGTTCTACGACGGTAAGAAATGGACTGCTATCCGGTCAGGCCTCGACAACACCAACCGTGTGCTTGCTACGGTTACCGACGGTAAAGCCACTCTGTCATCCCCGGCATCCGGCACAATAACGGTTGACGATGTGACGGCTCCTGCGGAATTCTACATCGGCCGCGACAATCCGCTGGAGTTCGCGGTAAAGAACGCCGACAGCGAGGAGTATTACGGTAAGGTTACCCCGGTTCTTCTTAACTCTGCCGGTGAGGAAGTGGCCGCATCCGTTTACCGGCCGGTTGATCTGCTTCCCTATAAAGATGAAGCCGTTTCCGACTATATTGCCAACTTCAAAGCTGCCGACGGAGCCACACTGGAACCGGGCACCTATAGCCTCGTGTTCAGGGATGAGGCAGGCAAGGATGTCAGCACACCTGTTGAAGTAACCCTTGCCGAAGATCCCGGCGAAGCATCGGTAAAGGTAACCGACTTCCACCTCGGCGTGGCCGATCCTGTTGTCGACAAGGCTGACGTTAGGTTCGATTTCAAGGTGAGCTGCGAAAGCGGATATTTCACCGACCGGCTGCGAGTGTACATTTTCCCCGGCGATGGCGGACGCGATCTTGATAGCGGAATCTCCCCTATGCTCTATCTCGGGGCAGGTGAATCAACCGACACATCCGTATCCATGGACATGACAGACCTTGAGGCAGGCGAATATATGGCAATCGTTTATAAAGGTAGCGAAAGCATTTCAGACCGCGTATTCTTCCATCTCAACGACACACCGTCAGGAATCACCGTCAGTGAAAGCGAACAGCATACATCTGACGCGGTTTACAACCTCAACGGCGTCAAGATGGAAACATCTCCCCGACTTCCGGGAATCTACATCGTCAACGGAGAAAAAGTTCTGCTCCGCTGATCAGCACGACACACAATTTACGGGATTGCCGTCAAGAAATGCCTCAAGATTCTTGACGGCAATTTCCATTAGGCGCTCGCGAGCTTCGCGGGTGGCCCAGGCGATGTGAGGCGTGATGAAGCAATAGCGGGCCGTGAGCAGAGGATTGTCGGCTGCCGGAGGTTCGGTAGAGAGTACGTCGAGCCCGGCAGCGAAAATTTTGCCGGCGTTAAGTGCATCGGCCAGCGCCTGCTCATCGACAAGCGGACCGCGACCGGTGTTGATCAGTATCGCATCAGGCTTCATCAGTGAAAGCCTTTCGGCATTGACGAGATGGCGGGTGGAATCAGTGAGCGGACAATGAAGCGAAACAACGTCGCTAAGGCGGAAGATGTCGACGAGCTCCACCTTCTCGATCCAATCAGGCAGATTGGTCTGAGAAGTGAATGCAAGTACGCGCATTCCGAATGCTTTGGCAATTCGCGCCACCGCCTTTCCGATATTGCCCAGACCTACGATTCCGAAATTCTTCCCCGACAGTTCGCGCAGCGGAGTGTCCCAATAGCAGAAATCTTCAGAGCGGCTCCAGCGGCCCTGACGGTTCTCGTCGGCATAATGCTCGATGCGCGACGTGATGCCCAACAGGTGCGAGAACACCATCTGCGCTACCGATTCGGTGCTGTAAGCCGGGATGTTGGTCACGACGATCCCCCGCTCGCGTGCGGCTTCTATATCGACAACGTTATAACCAGTGGCGAGAACGCCGATATATTTAAGCAGAGGCAGCGACATGATCGCGTCTCTGGTGAGCACCGTTTTATTCGTTATCAGCACCTCACTGCCTTCGGCGCGTTCCATCAGCTCGGCCGGTGTGGTGCGGTCAAACACAGTCAGTTCGCCAAGCGATTCAAACTTGCCCCACGACAGGTCGCCGGGATTGAGGCCAAAACCGTCAAGTACCGTTATCTTCATCTGAATCAGGAATTTGTGTTAACAACAGGAGTTGCGGCCTCATCGGCGCAGAGCACAACGAGCAGATTGCCAACCATTGCGGCGCGATGATCGTTGTCGAGTTTCACCACATTGTGACGCTCAAGATCGTCAAGGGCCATTTTCACCATAGTCACGGCACCTTCCACAATCTTTTCGCGAGCCGAGATGATTGCCGAAGCCTGCTGGCGACGCAGCATCACGGCGGCGATCTCAGGCGCATAGGCCAGATAGTTGATTCTCGCCTCTGTTACCTCGATTCCGGCCATGGCCAGGCGCTCGTTAAGTTTATGGACAAGCTCGGCATTGATTTCCTCGCCCCCTGAGCGGAGTGTGAGCTGAGTGTCGTTATGACCCTCGCTGTCGTAAGGATAACGGCCGGCAACTTCCCTGAGGGCCGCGTCGCTCTGCACGGAGACGAACTGTGCCACCGACTGCTTGTCGAGGTCAAACGTAACACGATATGTGTCCTTGATGCGCCACACGAGCACCAGACCGATCAGAATGGGATTACCCACCTTGTCATTGACCTTGATCGGCTGAACGTCGAGATTGCGGATGCGGAGCGATACCTTTTTCTTGGTCATCAGCGGATTGATCCACCAATAACCAGTGCGTTCAATCGTTCCGCAATATTTACCGAAGAATATCGTGACGATCGATTCGTTAGGCTCAAGCATGAAGAGGCCCGCCGGAATGAACAGCGAAACCAATCCCACGATTCCGCAGATCACCATCAGGACAACTGAGTCGGTCATAAACCCGAGAATACATGCCCCGAGAATCAGGAGCCACACCACAAGCATCAGAAAACCGTTGACAATCAAGCCTGAATAGCTAAATTCATGTTTCTTATCCATTGCACTGTTATTTGTTCAGGTCAAAGTTAGCAAAAAGAAAATTATTTGGCAAATATAGCCGAAAGTTATATTTTTGTAATCATGTTTTAACTCCCGGTTGTTATAATGACAAAGTAACCAACTAAAAAACATCCGAGCATGATTATAGCATCGCAGAAACGCAAGGAAAATATCGCGGAATATCTGCTATATATGTGGCAGATAGAAGATATTATCCGCGCCAACGACCTCGATCTTTCCAAAATTGAAAAAAATGTGATCGACCGTTACAACCTCACCCCCGAGCAGCGGAAGGAAATGGTGGAATGGTATGAATCGCTGATTGACATGATGCGCCGCGAAGGTGTGGAGAAATCGGGACATCTTCAGCTGAACAAGAATGTGATCATTCAGCTTGCCGAGCTTCATCAGGCCTTGCTGAAAGACCCGCAGTTTCCCGAATATACGGCTGAATTCTACAAAACTCTGCCATACATCGTTGAGCTCCGCTCGAAGTCAGGCGACAATCCAGCCGGAGAGCTCGAAACGTGCTTCAACGCGCTCTACGGCATGCTTATGCTCCGTCTTCAGAAAAAGGAGATCACTCCCGAGACTGAAAATGCCGTCAAGCAGATTTCACGGTTCATTGCTCTTCTTGCCAAGGATTTCCATCTTGACGAGCAGGAAAAGCTCTTTAAGCGCGACGAATGACCCTGTAATCGAGACATTATTCCCTACCCCGTAAACTCTACAATCTATTCAATCATTGTCAGCACAACATTTCACGCCTGAGGAGGCACAGAAGCTACCGTCGCTTGTAAGGCAACTTGCCCGCGATGCTGCATCTGTGAGCCTTCCCGGCGATTTTTCAAAGCTCCGCAAAGCCATAACCGACTCTGTAGAAGCCGGATGCTATGCCCGTAACCGTGCCGGAATCAACACTGTTATGCACAACCTGGAGACTTCGCGGATGCTCTGCGAACTCCTCTCGCCCGACCGCAACATGATTCTGGCCGTAATGCTCTTTCCGGCGGTTCATGGCGGCACACTCACGATCGAGGAACTGACCGAGCAGTGGGGCGACGACGTGGCACGCCTTGTCGGCGGCCGCATGAAAGTTGCAGGTATTTATGGCAAGCAATCGTCGGTGGAGAGCGACAATTTCAGAAAGCTGCTGCTCACCTTTGCCGAAGATATAAGGGTGATCATCATAATGATCATCGACAGGCTTGTGCTGATGCGCGCCATCAACCATCATCCTAACGAGAGGATGGTTCGCGACATCGCCACCGAGTCGAGTTATCTCTATGCTCCGTTGGCACACCGTCTGGGTCTCTATAAGATTAAAGGAGAGCTTGAGGATCTGTCGCTAAAATACACCAACCGCGACATCTACACCAAGATCGCCCACGAGCTGAATCAAACCAAGGATGCCCGCGACCGCTATATAGCCGAGTTCATCGCCCCGGTGAAAAAGAAGCTCGAAGCCACCGGCCTGAAGTTTGAGATAAAGGGGCGCACAAAGTCAATCAGTTCTATCAGGAACAAGCTGCGGAAACAGCAGATCGAGCTGAAGGACGTCTACGACCTTTTTGCAATCCGCATTATTCTTGACGTTCCTGAAGATCGCGAAAAGGCAGAGTGCTGGAACGTCTACTCAATAATCGCCGACATGTACACCCCAAACCCGGCGCGTCTGAAAGACTGGCTTTCCATCCCGAAAAGCAACGGCTATGAAAGCCTCCACACTACCGTTCAGGGTCCGGGCAACCGCTGGGTGGAGGTGCAGATACGTACACGGAGGATGGACCTCATAGCTGAAAAAGGACTGGCGGCACACTGGAAATACAAGGGTATCAAGAGCGAGGGAAATCTCGACACGTGGATGAACAATATCCGCGACATCCTTGAGGCAGGAGCATCAAGCCCGATGGAGCTGATGAAGGACTTCAAGATGGACCTCTATGACAAGGAAGTGTTTGTCTTCACTCCCAAGGGCGACCTTTACAAACTGCCGTTCGGCGCAACAGTGCTCGACTTCGCGTTTCACATTCATTCGCGGCTCGGTTGCAGCTGTGTGGGAGCACGCATTAACGGCCGCAACCAGAAGCTCAACCGCCGACTTGAGAGTGGCGACACAGTGGAGATACTGACATCAGGCACCCAGACACCGCGCGCCGACTGGCTTAACTTCGTTGTTACCTCAAAAGCCCGCTCCAAGATACGCCAGGCCCTTAACGAACGGGCTAACCGTGCCGCTGACATCGGTAAGGAGACATTCCAGCGCCGTGCAAAAAACCGCAAGCGCGACATCGACGAGGGCCTGCTGATGCGTCTGATCAAGAAACTCGGCTACAAGACCGTGACCGACTTTTACAGCGCGATCGGCGAGGAACACCTCGACGCTGCCACAGTGCTTATGGAATATGATGCGCTCGAACACAAAGAGGCCGAGCAGGCTGAAAAGGTGTCGGCCGAGGAGTTCATGCTTCAGACCCAGCCTGAGGCTGAGCAGACAGCATCGGGAAGCAGCGACACCGTTGTGATCGGCGAGGGGATCAAAGGCATCAACTACAAACTTGCACGTTGCTGCAACCCGATCTACGGTGACGATGTTTTCGGGTTCATATCAGCCGAAGGTGTCATTAAGATTCACCGCAAGGATTGTCCCAACGCCCGCCATATCATTGAAAAATATCCTTACCGGCTGATCCGCACCCGTTGGTCGGGTAAAGCCGGAGAGCAGTTCGGCGCCACGCTATCGGTTGTGGGTAACGACGATATCGGCATCGTGACCAATATCACTTCAATTATCACCAAGGAGCGGAATGTCACCCTGCGTAACATATCGATCGATTCACACGACGGTCTGTTCAGAGGCTATCTCGTTGTCGGAGTAACCAACACCGAAGCGCTCGACAATATCATTCGCAAACTCAAAACAGTTAAAGGCGTTAAAAATGTGCAACGTTCAAACTAAAATCCTTGCGGTGGCACTCTTTGCCGCATTCACAGTGTCGTGCAGCAACTCAGGCGATTCTGAAAAAGCCGGACAGATGTTCAGTTCGGCCACCGAGGCATACGAATCGGGACGCCCTGAAGCAACAATAGCGTTGCTCGACTCGATCGACAAGAAATTTCCCGGCGAGGTTGACCTTCGGCGTAAAGGAATGCACCTGCGGGCAAAAGCACAGGAACGCCTAACCGTGACCGAACTCGAGCACACCGATTCGCTCCTCGCAACCCTGCAGCTTGAAAATCAGCAGCTCGCCGGGAATCTGAAGAAGGTTGACAACCCCATCGAACCCTATTATGTTGCAGCAGGGTTCACACCGGCGCCCACAGGCATTGAAGCACGCATGTCGCCCGACGGGGTGGTGTATCTCGTCTCATCTCTTTCAGGTCACGCTGTGAAGCATTGTCAAGTCAGTGCATCAAACGGGTCTGGCTCAGCCTCGACAGCCCGCGTGAGCCCCGACGGAGAGCGCTGCGAATGGTCAGGAAAAGAAGAAACGGTGCATTTTATCGGAGCTGAATGCGACTCGCTCATTCGCTTCATCACTCTGTCGGAAACTCCGGTAACAGTGACATGGAGCGGCAAAGGCACTTACTCCAGACCATTGACCGTAGGCGAGAAGACTGCAATCGGCAACGTTGGTCGGTATGCTGCCACCGTGACGGCGATAAAGGTTGCATCACTTGAACACGAACGCCTTGAAAAGAAGCTCGAAACCGTGCGATCGCAAATTGCCCGTACATATAACGAGGAAGAAACTTCACAGAGCGGGAAATAAACCTGTGGGCAAACCGAGTCATTTCACAGAAATTTTGTAATTTTGTTGCGATGACCGCCGACGACAAAAATACCGTGGCCGCCCGCGCAGCATTGGTGCAGCATCTCACCCGACGCCGCCTGCGCAAGACCCCCGAGCGCTTCGCGATTCTTGACCGCGTAATGGACCTCAACCGCCATTTCGTGGCCGACGATCTGTTTGCCCGCATGGAGGAAGAGGGCTATCACGTGAGCCGAACAACGGTCTACAACACCCTCGAATTGCTCGTGAGCGCAGGCCTGCTGCGTCGACACAATTTCGGTAGCACCCGTGCGCAGTATGAGCTCACATCGGGGCTCGGCAGCAACCATCATCATCTTGTGTGCACCAAATGCGGGAAAATAAAGGAGGTAAAGGACTCGCAGCTGCAGAACATGCTCAATAACCGCAGTTACCCTGCATTTCATCCCGAATGGCATGATCTGATTGTTTACGGCATCTGCTCGACGTGTATGCGCAGGGCTCGGCGAACACGCCAGCAATCCGACTCCTGACCCGTGAGATAACCAATTCCGAATATTCATCACAAAAGAATCAAGAGATCTATAAATGAAAGTTGACGTTTTGCTTGGCCTCCAGTGGGGCGACGAAGGGAAAGGCAAGGTTGTGGATGTTCTGACACCGCGCTACGACGTCGTCGCACGTTTTCAGGGAGGACCGAACGCCGGTCACACCCTTGAGTTCGATAACAAAAAATATGTGCTCCGCTCCATCCCCTCGGGGATTTTCCAAAGCGGCCAGATCAATATAATCGGTAATGGTGTGGTTCTCGATCCGGTGCTTTTCCGTGAAGAAGCCGAAGCTCTCGAAAAGAGCGGAATCGATTTGCGGAAAGTGCTTAAGATTTCGCGGAAGGCCCACCTGATTCTTCCCACCCACCGCCTGCTCGACGCTGCTTTTGAAGCTGCGAAAGGAAAGGCGAAGATCGGCACGACAGGTAAGGGCATCGGCCCAACATACACCGACAAGGTGAAACGGACCGGCTTGCGCGTTGGCGATACTGACCATCGTTTCAATGAAAAGTATGCCGAAGCGCGCAATCGCCATCTGGAGCGCCTGGCAACCCTCAATGCCGCTCCTGATGAGGCTGCGTTTGCCGAAGCCGAAAAGAAATGGATGGACGCAATTGATTATCTGCGCACCTACGATCTTATCGACAGCGAGCATTATGTCAACAATCTGATAAACGAGGGCAAGAGTGTGCTCTGTGAAGGTGCTCAGGGCACAATGCTCGATGTTGACTTCGGTTCTTATCCGTTTGTCACATCAAGCAACACCATCTGCGCCGGCGCATGCACTGGTCTCGGGGTTGCCCCGTCGCGCATCGGCGAAGTGTTCGGCATTTTCAAAGCCTACTGCACCCGCGTTGGCAGCGGCCCCTTCCCCACCGAGCTGTTCGACGAAACAGGAAAACTGATCCGCGACCTCGGCCACGAATATGGTGCCGTGACAGGGCGCGAACGTCGCTGCGGCTGGATTGACCTTGTTGCACTGCGTTATGCCATTATGATTAACGGAGTAACACAGCTCATAATGATGAAAAGCGATGTTCTTGACGGGTTTGACACCATCAAGGCATGCACCGCCTACGAGGTCAACGGCGAGATCACACGCGATTTCCCCTTCAATCTCGACGATGTTGAGGTGAAACCCGTTTACACAGAGCTCCCAGGCTGGAAAACCGACATGACGGCAATGAGAAGCGAAGAAGAATTCCCTGCAGAGTTCAAGGCCTACATCGAATTCCTTGAACGCGAACTCGGTACTCCCATCACAATCGTGTCGATCGGGCCCGACCGCAAGCAAACAATTCTCAGAAACAAAGCATAAACATAATCACTCATAAACTTACCTTAAAACCTAAAATCAAAGAGAAATGGCAAAAGTAAGACCCTTCAAGGGCGTTCGTCCCCCCCGCGAAATGGTGACCGACGTAACATCACGTCCTTATGACGTGCTCAACTCAGCTGAAGCACGCGAAGAAGCGGCCGGCAATCCCCGCTCGCTCTATCATATCATCAAGCCTGAGATCGACTTCCCCGAAGGAACCGACGAGCACGATCCCCGCGTCTATGACAAGGCTGTGGAGAATTTCCGCGCTTTCCAGGACAACGGATGGCTCGTTCAGGACGAAAAGCCTCACTATTATATCTATGCCCAGACCATGGATGGCCGCACTCAGTACGGTATCGTTGTAGCTGCCAATGTTGACGACTACATGGAGGGCCGCATCAAAAAGCATGAGCTCACTCGTCGCGACAAAGAAGAAGACCGCATGAAGCACGTTCGCGTGAACAACGCTAACATCGAGCCCGTTTTCTTCGCGTTCCCCGACAATCCCGCTCTTGAAAAGGTGATCAACGACGTAACTGCCGGTGAGCCCGAATATAACTTCACATCAGCCGAGGGTTTCGGCCACACCTTCTGGGTTATCGACGATCCCAAGACCATCGAAACCGTTACTGAGGAGTTTGAGAAGATCCCCCACCTCTACATTGCCGACGGTCACCACCGTTCTGCTGCTGCAGCTCTCGTAGGCCATGAGAAAGCCACTCAGAATCCCAATCACAAGGGCGATGAGGAATATAACTTCTTCCTCGCAGTGGCATTCCCCGCTTCACACCTGCGCATTATCGACTATAACCGTGTTGTGAAAGATCTCAACGGTCTCACTCCCGAGCAGTTCCTTGACAAGCTCCGCGAATCGTTCATCGTTGAAGACAAAGGCACAGAGGAGTATCGTCCGAACGCGCTCCACAACTTCTCGCTCTATCTCGGCGGCCGCTGGTACTCTCTGACAGCCAAGGAAGGAACATACAACGACGCTGATCCTATCGGAGTGCTCGACGTAACCGTTTCTTCCGACCTGATTCTCCGCGACATTCTCGGCATCACCGACCTGCGTAGCGACAAGCGCATTGACTTCGTTGGCGGTATCCGCGGTCTTGGCGAACTCAAGCGTCGTGTCGACTCAGGCGAAATGGCAATGGCCCTCGCCCTCTACCCCGTCAGCATGAAGCAGCTCATGGATATTGCTGACAGCGGTAACATCATGCCTCCCAAAACCACATGGTTCGAGCCTAAACTCCGCTCTGGCCTTGTGATCCACAAACTTGATGACTGATATCGTTCCGTTCACCACTAAAACATTTTCCACATCCCCGTCAACCTATCTCAGATGTCTGGCGGGGATGTGGTTTAAGCGCTATGGCCTTTGGCCAATGCTGGCAGTTCTGACCTGCATAGCACTCGGAATTTTGGTTGACATCCGCTGGATAATCGTAACGATGATGATGGTGTTTATCCTTATTCCGATGCTGATGGGCTTCCTCTATTTCTACTATATGCTCACTCCTGAAGCTCAGCGGGCAATCCTGCCGATGAGTATTGACGTGCATTCCGACGGTTCACTGACCATAACATACGCACCTCTGCCCGACTCTGACAAACCTCCACGCGCTCCCGAGGAGCTACCACCGCGAACCGTGAAGCGTGTGGTTCAGTGGAAGAACTTCAAAGCTCTGGCGATTGAAAGCCGCTACCTGAGCTTTATTCTCGTTCCGCAATCAGCTGTATTAAAAGGAGAATGACAACCCAAAACTTTTACTACAATCTTCAGTAATAGGTTGTTACAATCGACAAAAAGTCATTTCCTCCCACCATTCGAAGACACTCCCGTCTTCAAGGTTATCTTCCAGACGCTCAAGCACCAGTGTTCTTTCTGTGAGAGATTTAACGGTCGTCTAAATTGAAAATCGAAGGTCTTCATACAACCTTATTGCTCATTGATATAATTTCGCTATATTTGCTTGTTGTATGTCAAAGCCTATTCTATATATAATAGCAGGTTGCAATGGGGCCGGAAAGACCTCTGCATCTTATTCCGTTATGCCTGAGCTTTTGGGGTGCAAGGAGTTTGTCAACGCTGATGAGATCGCCAAGGGACTTGCTCCCTTCAATCCCGAATCGGTAGCTGTTGAGGCTGGAAAAATGATGCTTAATCGCATAAACTTATTTCTAAATCGACGAAAAACGTTTGCCATCGAAACTACTTTGGCAACACGAAGCTACACAAAATTAGTGGAAAGGGCCCAAGCTGTTGGTTATACGGTTGTTCTTCTCTTCTTTTGGCTACCCTCACCGGAAATGGCAATTGAACGTGTTGCCAAAAGAGTTAGAGAAGGCGGCCACAATATTCCCACCAAAACTATCATTCGCCGCTATTGGTTAGGCTTACAAAACTTCTTCAATCTGTTCGCTCCTATTGTGGACAATTGGTTGTTTTATCAAAATGTTGATAATCCGATTCTTTTAGCAAGTGACAATAAGCTTGCTGCAAGCGAAACTTTCACACAAATCATGGAATCATGTCTGAACAAGAAAAAATAGAATTTGCCCAAAAGGTTACTGAAGGACTGCAACAGGGCTTTGAGAATCTGCTCCGTCGTAAGGCGGCCCTCGATCAGGAGGTTGTGTTTGCAAACGAACATGGTCAACCTATCGTCATACCCGCAAAGGTAGCCCTTGAGAACTATCTAAAGAAGAAAACAAGGAATAATCCGTAATCAGATCCTTTTGACGCTACGCAGAACGCGTAATAGGTTCAATAATAATCTGCAATAAACTAAAAGGAGAATGCCCGATGAACTGAGCATTCTCCTTTTAATTGCTAACTGTTGGTCAATCAGTATTTCAGAAGGTCTTCTACGCGCTTAAGGTTAGCGCCGTCGTCCAGACGATAATAGATATTCTTCAGATACTTCAGAGGCATGGTGTTTTCATTGTCGAGAGCATAAGCCGCTTCGAAATATTTTGCACTCTCCTTTAGCAATGGAATGAGGGTCTCGGCATTATACTTGCCATATTCAGCCTGCGAGAGGTTTCCTGCTGCCTCATCGAGAGCATCATATTTTTCAGCAAGGATGCGGCCCATATTCATCTGCACCTGTGCAACGTTGGGATCGAGCTCAATTGCTTTCGCATAGTTCTTCTCTGCTTCATCCATCTTGCCAAGGCTCTCGTTGAGAATACCGTAAGAGCTGTAATAGAAAGGATTGTCAGGATTCTTTGCAATGGCATCTTCGAGCATTGCAGCAGCAGTGTCGAAGTCTTTGTTATCGATATAGCCGTTAACTGCCCACTGGAGGAACTTGGGATCGCTGTCACCGAAGCGCTTGAAGCCTTCGTGAGAGAATTTATTCATGTGCTCTGTGTCCTGAGCCTGATAAGCAACGCTGTAGGCATATTCATAGGCCTGCGGATCATTATTTCCCATAGAGAGGGCCTGATCAAAAGCTTTGAGGGCTTCAGGGAGCATTTCACCCTGCCATGCTGCAAGAGCCTGATTGTAACGAAGCTGAGCGATTACAGAATCGGGACGCTCCTTCATTCCGCTTTCCTTAATAAAAACCGGATTGGTTGACACAGCGATGCATGCATCCCATGCGCGGTAAGCTGCAGGGAAGTTCTTTGCCTGCCAGAAACCTACGGCAACCTGATCGAAGTCGTTGACATGACCGGCCATGATACCGGCAATCTTCTTGCTGAAGCGAGGTTTAACCTGGCCCTTCTCGTTGGGAAGGGAATCAAGAGGAAGCGCCTTGAGGAAGAAGTTGTAGCCATCCATGAGCGCACCGCCAACATCATTGTGATCAAGCTCGGCACCAAGCTGGGTAGCAACAAGATAGTTATCATAGAGTTTGAATGCAGCCTCGCCAGGAATGAAATATGTTTCGGCATTGGTTGCTGTCTCAGGGTTTGTGAAAGCCGGAGTGAGAGTCTCAACGGCCGAACGGAACTCTTTGTAGTCTTTCGCGCCACCGAGGGCCTTCTTTGTTTCCTTAACGAGAGTGGTCTGGGCGGAGACACCGGCCGCAAGAGCCAACAGGCAGAATCCGACAGATGCTAAGCGTTTCATCATAATTATTAAGGTATGAGTGAATTATTTTGATTTTGTTAAATATCAGTCATCGTTATCACCGTTGTCAACAAGATCTTCTTCATCATCAATCTCGTCGTCAACTTCTTCTTCAAGATCGGTCATCATTTCATCAACAGCTTCACTGATCTCTTCAGCCTGCTGTTCAACGAGTTCATTGTCAACCTCCTCATCGGGATCGGTTGGCACGACGCACACTGACGCAATTACGTCGTTACGCTTCTCAAGGTTGATTACACGCACTCCCTGAGTTGCCCTGCCCATCACACGGATGGCATCGACATTTATGCGGATCGTGATGCCTGAGCGGTTGATGATCATCAGGTCGTTATCGTCGTTCACGCGGAGAATTGCCACAAGGCGACCGGTCTTTTCGGTGACATTCATTGTCTTGACACCCTTTCCGCCTCGGTTGGTAATGCGGTAGGCATCGAGCTCGGTACGCTTGCCGTAGCCATTCTCGCTGAGCACCATTACCGACTCATTTGAATCAGGAGCGATGCAGATCATGCCTACGCACTCATCAGTGGGATCATTCTCATCGAGACGCATACCGCGAACACCGGTCGAAACTCGGCCCATCTCCCTGACTTTGCTTTCATGGAAATGGATGGCGCGACCGTTGCGGTCGGCGAGCAGCACATCATAGTTTCCGTCGGTCATAACAACGTTAATGAGTCGGTCGTCGTCGCGGAGCACAATGCCCTTCACTCCGTTACTGCGTGGACGCGAGTATGCAGCAAGGCTTGTCTTCTTGATCACGCCCTTCGATGTGCAGAACATCAGATTATGGGTGTTGACAAACTCGGGATCATTCAGGCCCTTAACGGGAATAACGGCGTTGACTGAATCGTCGGGCTCGATGTTGAGCAGATTCTGAATGGCACGGCCTTTTGAGTTTTTCGCACCTTCGGGAAGCTCATAAACCTTGAGCCAGTAGCAACGCCCCTTACCTGTGAAGATAAGCAGGCTCGAATGCATCGAGGCTGTGTAGATGTATTCGATAAAGTCTTCATCACGGGTGTTGGAGCCACGGGTTCCTACGCCGCCTCGGCCCTGAGCGCGGAATTCGCTCAAAGCGGTGCGCTTGATGTAGCCCAGATGCGAAATGGTGATGATCATGTCGTCGTCGGCATAGAAGTCTTCGGCATTAAACTCACCGGCGGTGAAATCGATATCGGTGCGGCGCGCGTCGCCATATGTGTCACGCACCTCCATAAGCTCTTTCTTGATAAGTTCGCGGCACACATCTTCGTCGCTCAGAATGAGTTCACAGCGGCGAATCTCGGCGAGAACCTCCTCATAAGCTTCATGGAGCTTTGCCTGCTCGAGTCCGCTCAGGCGCTTGAGCTGCATATCAACCACAGCCTGCGCCTGGGCATCAGAGAGACCGAAGCGCTCCTTGAGGCGTTCACGCGGATCCTGATCACGCGGAGTGCTGCGGATAATGTGGATCACCTCGTCGATATTGTCGGAAGCGATGATCAGGCCTTCGAGGATGTGTGCACGTTCCTGTGCTTTGCCGAGTTCATAGCGGGTGCGGCGAATCGTCACATCATGGCGATGCTCATTGAAAGCCGAGAGAATTTCCTTGAGAGTAAGAAGCTTCGGCCGACCGTTGACCAGAGCAACGTTGTTGACCGAGAAGCTGGCCTGCATCTGTGTCATCTTATAGAGCTTGTTGAGCACAACATTTGCGTTGGCGTCGCTCTTGAGCTGAATCACGATGCGCATGCCTTTGTAGTTACTCTCATCGCGGATGTCGGCGATGCCGTCGAGCTTCTTCTCCGTGACAAGCTGTGCAATGTAGCCTACAAGTTCAGCTTTGTTGACGTTATAGGGAATCTCAGTGACGATTATGTTTTCGTGGTTGGCCTCCGATTCTATCTCGGCTTTAGCACGGATCACAATGCGGCCTCGACCGGTTGCATAAGCTTCCCTGACACCGCTATAGCCATAAATCGTACCGCCGGTGGGGAAATCGGGAGCGGTGATATATTGCATCAGTTCGTCGACATCCATGTCGGGGTTGTCGAGCAGGGCCATGCTCGCGTTGATTGCCTCGGTGAGGTTGTGAGGGGGCATATTGGTGGCCATACCTACGGCGATACCCGAAGCGCCGTTGACAAGGAGATTCGGGAAGCGGGTTGGAAGCACCACAGGCTCAAGGCGCGAGTTGTCATAGTTGGGCTGGAAGTCTACAGTGTCGCTGTCGATATCGGCGAGCATCTCCTCGCCCATCCGCTGAAGACGCACTTCAGTGTAACGCATGGCTGCGGGGC
>CAZKXM010000043.1:0-15919 GCA_964556785.1 uncultured Bacteroides sp.
AGGCTGCCAAGAGCGCTGTCTGCAAGATCAACATTGACTCCGACAGCCGTCTGGCCATGACCGCCGCCGTGCGCAAGGTTTTCGCAACCCAGCCCTCTGAGTTCGATCCCCGCAAGTATCTCGGCCCGGCCCGCGATGAAATGGAACGTCTTTACCGTCACAAGATCACCAATGTGCTCGGTAGCGACGGCAAGGCCGAATAATTTGAAGCTCACTGAACATCATACTGAAAAGCCCGCAACCGCGGGCTTTTCTTTTGTAGAGACTTATTCATTTTAACGGGTGAAAATTTCGCGGGGTCACTCTTTTTTGCCATATTTGCGCACGCACTCTATCTTTTATCTAACCATGACTCAGGATACGAATCTCTCCGTTACTGAAAAACAGCTTTCAGAGGCCGACCGCCGGGTGCTCGAACTGCTTTCGCGCGATTTCGGCTCAATCAGCGCCGCCTCAACAGAGATCATCAATCTGGAGGCTATCCTCAACCTTCCGAAGGGACGGAGCATTTTGTGGCCGACATTCACGGTGAACACGAAGCGTTCAGGCATATTCTTAAAAACGCTTCGGGCAACATAAAGCGTAAGGTGATTGAAATTTACGGCCACACCATGCGTGAGTCGGAAATCACCGAACTCTGCTCGCTGATCTATTATCCCGAGCAAAAGCTCGAATACATGCGCGAGGAGGAGGAGAATCTCAACGATTTCTATAACATCACGCTCCACCGGCTGGTGAAGGTGCTTCAGACAGTGTCGTCGAAATACACCCGCTCAAAGGTGCGCAAAGCCCTGCCGCGCGAGTTTGCCTACATCATCGAGGAGCTGCTCCACGAGGCGCCTTCGGGGGAGAGCAAGCAGCTTTACTACAGCCGCATCGTCGAAACGATCATATCAACCGGTCAGGCCGACGAGTTCATCATTGCGATCTGCAATGTGATCCAGCGCCTGAGCATCGATCAGCTTCACATTCTGGGCGATATCTACGACCGCGGCCCGGGTGCGCATATAATCATGGACACCCTTCTCGACTACAAGGACTTCGACATGCAATGGGGCAACCACGACGCTCTGTGGATGGGCGCCGCTGCGGGCAACGACTGCTGCATAGCCAATGTGCTCCGCATATCGTTGCGCTACGGCAACATGGCCACTCTTGAGGATGGCTACGGCATAAACCTTGTTCCGCTGGCCACATTTGCCATGGAGACCTATGCCGACGATCCATGTGAAGTGTTCAATCCCAAACTTGATCCCGGCAATCCGGCCGACAACCCCAAAAACCGGGTTTTCATGGCCAAGATGCACAAGGCTATGTCGGTGATCCAGTTCAAGCTCGAAGGGCAGATGATTGACTCACACCCCGAGTGGGGGATGAGTGCACGCAAACTGCTCGACAAGATTGACCGCGAGAAGGGGACCGTGACGATCGACGGGGTGACTTACGATATGCTCGACAAGAGTCTTCCGACAGTCGATCCTGCCGATCCTTACCGCCTCACCCCTGAGGAGCAGCAGCTCGTCGAGAAGCTCCACCATTCGTTTATGGTGAGCGACAAGCTCGCCCGCCACATGAACATCTTCTTTTCGCACGGATGCATGTATTCGATTGTCAACGGCAGCCTTCTCTTTCACGCGTCGGTGCCTCTCAACGCCGACGGATCGCTGAAGGAGGTGGAGGTGATGGGTCGCCGCTACAAAGGGCGCGATCTGCTTCACAATATAGGGATGCTGATGCGCGCAGCCTTTAACCGTGACACCCCCGAGTCGGTGCGTCGCTATGCGCGCGACTATTATTGGTACCTGTGGTGCGGACCCGATTCGCCCTTGTTTGACAAACATGCCATGACCACCTTCGAGCGCTACTTCATCGCCGACAAAGCCACTCATGAGGAACGCAAAGGCCACTATTACCTGCTGCGCGACAATGAGCAGGTGATCGACTCGATTCTCGATGCTTTCGAGGTCAAGGGGCGTCACCGCCACATCATCAACGGTCATGTGCCCGTGAAGGTTGGCAAGGGGGAGCAGCCTGTGCGCGCCGGAGGTAAGCTGATGATCATTGACGGCGGATTCTCGCGTGCATATCATCGCACCACCGGAATTGCCGGCTACACTCTCGTCTATCATTCACGCGGCTTCCAGATTGTGCAGCACGAGCCGTTCTCGTCAACCGAGGAGGCTATCCGTAAAGGTTTGGATATCAAGTCAACAACTCAATTGGTGGAATTGAGCCAGAACCGTGTGAGAGTGCGCGACACCGACAAAGGTCTCGAACTGCAGGCTCAGATCGACGAACTCCGTGCACTGCTGCGGGCTTATCGCCATGGCATCATCAAGGAGCGCACTCCGGCCAAGCCTTGAAAAAGTCAAAATTGCACACTTTTTGTTAACGTAGGTTAACAACCTGACACTGTTCGGCCAAAGGATGTTAACCCTTGGGGAGATTTTGCATGTGGCGCTGTTATAATAGTGTCTAATAGCGTTAACTTTGCGCCGTTTGTTTTTTGTTAAAAAACATTGATTTATGCAGAATATCCTCACTCATCTCATTGGCAGTCAGGCGCTACGCCATCCTCAGCGCGAAGCATTATACCGTCGCCTCCCCGACGGACAGTGGAGCCCTGTCAGCTGGAAGGAGTTTGAGACGAGGGTCGACACAGCAGCATGCTCGCTGATGCTTTCAGGGATTGTGCCGCAAACCATGATTGCTGTGTTTTCGGCCAACCGGCCCGAATGTATCACGGTTGATTTTGCCGCTTATGCCAACAGGGCAGTCCCCGTATCGATCTATTCAACCTCATCGCTCGATCAGGTTGTGTATATTGTCAACGACACCCGCGCCAGGATTCTCTTTGCCGGCAATGCCGGGCAGCTTGCGATCGCCCGCAGCGCAATGGAGCGGTGTGAATCGCTTGAGCTGGTGGTGTGTTTCGACGCTATCGAGGATCCTGATGCGGCAGCCGATAGCCGGGTGATGACCTACACCGATTTCCTTGCTCTCGGCGAAAGGGCCGATGCAGATACGCACAGCGAGATCGAGGCGCGCCGGGCTGCCGCCACCCCTGATGACATAGCGACGCTGATCTACACCTCGGGCACCACAGGTGAGCCCAAGGGGGCTGTGCTTCCACACTCTTGTTTCGATGCCGTTATGGCTATCCACAAGGAGCGCCTGACGATGCTCAGCGATGCCGATACATCGGTGTCGTTTCTTCCGTTGAGTCATATTTTCGAAAAGGCATGGACCTACTTCTGTCTCTTTATGTCGATGCGTGTGTGGATTGCCGAAGACCCGCGTGAAATCCAGCAGACACTCTGCGAGGTGCGCCCCACGTGCATGTGTGCCGTACCCCGTTTCTGGGAGAAGGTCTATGCCGGTGTGCAGGAGAAGATCGCCGGGATGGGCCGTGTGCAGAGAGCAGTGGTGAAGCGTGCCCTCAAGGTGGGGCGTCGCCGCAACCTGACGTATGTGCGTACCGGCCGACGTGTTCCCCGGCTCCTTGAGGCTGAATACAGGTTCTATGACAGGCGAGTGTTCGGGCTGTTGCGACACACCGTAGGCATTGACCGCGGCAACCTTTTTCCCACAGCAGGCGCCCCGCTGTCTGACGGCATTACCGAGTTTTTGCTTTCGTGCGGCATCCCGGTGGTGATCGGCTACGGCCTGTCGGAAACCACGGCCACTGTAACATGCTACCCGCAAGTCGACTATGAGATCGGCACTGTCGGCACACCCATGCCTGAGGTGGAGGTGAAGATAGGCGACAACAACGAAATACTCGTCAAGGGTCCCACCGTGATGCGCGGTTATTATAACAAGCCCGAGGCCACTGCCGAGGCGTTTACTGCCGACGGATGGTTCCGCACCGGCGATGCCGGACGCATAGACAGCCACGGAGCGCTGATCCTCACCGAGCGCATCAAGGACCTTTTCAAGACATCCAACGGAAAATATATCGCGCCGCAGGCCATCGAGAGCCGCCTTGGCGAAGACAAGTTTGTGGAGCAGGTGGCGGTTATAGGCGACCGCCGTAAGTATGTCACCGCCATTATCGTGCCGGCGTTTGCGGCCCTGAAGGAGTATGCCGCCCGCCATCACATCAGTTACAGCACGATCGACGATCTGGTGAAGAATGCCGATATCCGCAAGATGATAGGCGAACGGATCGAAAAACTCCAGCAGGGGCTGCCGAACTTCGAGAAGGTCAAGAAATTCACCCTGCTTCCGCGCGAGTTCAGCATGGAGGCCGGCGAGCTCACCAACACCCTCAAGCTGCGGCGCCCTGTTATTGCCTCACGCTATGCCAATGAGATTGAGGCGATGTATGTGTGACATATTCACTGATAATTCTTAACTTTGCGGGGAGAAACAGCGCTGTTTCTCCCCGCAAAAGTGTTAAGTAACCCTGATTTCTCATTTTCCACATCATTTCACTCCTCACTGACCTATGAATGTAGCGATTGTTGGCGCCAGCGGCGCCGTCGGCCAGGAATTTATGCGAGTGCTCTCCGAGCGACCCTTCCCCATTGACGAGCTGCGCCTTTTCGGCTCGGAACGCAGTGCCGGGCGCCGTTATGAGTTCAGAGGGCGTGAACTGACGGTGGAACTCCTCACCGATGCCGACCCTGACCTGTTCAAGGGGGTCGATATCGCGTTTACGTCGGCCGGCGCAGGCACATCGAAGCGTTATGCCGATCTGATCACACGCCACGGTGCGCTGATGATCGACAATTCGAGCGCGTTCCGCATGGACGACGATGTGCCTCTGGTGGTGCCTGAGGTGAATGGGGAGGATGCCTTCAACACCCCACGCAACATCATTGCCAATCCTAACTGCACCACCATCCAGATGGTGGTTGCCCTGAAACCGATCAACGATCTTTCGCCGATCAAGGCCGTGCACGTAGCCACCTATCAGGCGGCGAGCGGTGCCGGAGCTGCCGCTATGGACGAGCTTGTGGAGCAGCATGCCGCCCTTGCCCGCGGCGAGGAGGCGAAAGTGAGCAAGTTTGCCCACCAGCTGGCCTACAACGTGATCCCTCATGTGGATCTGTTTCAGGACAACGGCTACACCAAGGAGGAGATGAAAATGTTTAACGAGACACGGAAAATCATGCATGCGCCGCAAATCCGTGTGAGCGCAACCTGTGTCCGTGTGCCCGTGATGCGCGCCCACAGCGAGGCTGTGTGGTGTGTCACCGAGAGCCCGCTGTCAATCGAGCAGGTTGCCGACGCGTTCCGCAGTGCCGAGGGGCTCGTTTATGTCGACGATCCCGCCACCAACACCTATCCCATGCCTTTGGATGTCGCCGGGGCCGATCCCGTTTATGTTGGCCGTTTGCGCAAGGATCTTGCCGATGACTGCGGCCTGACATTCTGGGTTGTAGGCGACCAGATCAAGAAAGGTGCCGCGCTCAATGCGGTTCAGATTGCCGAATATCTGATTGCCAACGGCCGGTGGGATAAAGCCTGACGCCGATGCTCGCCGCCGCAGCTCCTCTGGTCACCGGTCCGGTGGCGATATTTTTCGTGGTACTCGGAATCATTCTCCTTGTGCCGCTCATTCTGCAGCGCCTTAAGATTCCCTATGTCATCGGCCTGATTCTTGCCGGTGTGGCTGTGGGGCCCTACGGATTCAACATCCTCGCCCGCGACATGAGTTTCGAGGTTTTCGGGCAGGTGGGTATTCTCTACCTTATGTTTCTGGCCGGTCTTGAGATCGACATGTACAATCTCAAGAAAAACCTCAGCAAAGGCTTGACATTCGGTTTCCTGACTTTTATAATTCCGCTCGGGCTCGGCATGATTGCCGCCGTGGCTTTCCTGAAGCTCGATCTGCTTGCAGGCACCCTGTTGGCGTCGATGTTCGCGGCACACACCTTGCTGGCCTACCCGATTGCATCGCGCTTCGGCCTTGCAAAGTCGAAGCCTGTCGTGATTGCCGTTGCCGGAACGATTGTGGCCGTTATCGGATCACTGATCGTTGTGGCGGCTGTGGGCGGTGTTTGCCGTGAAGGAGTTTTCAATCTCGGGGCCACATTGCGGCTTCTGCTCTATCTGGCGGTGTTCTGCGTGCTGGTGATCTACCTCTATCCCAGGATAACGCGATGGTTCTTCAAGCGTTACAACGACCGAATAGCCCAGTTTATCTATGTGCTGGCGATGGTGTTTCTGGCGGCGGTAGTTGCTCAGGCTCTGGGCATCGAGAGTGTGTTCGGAGCATTTTTTGCCGGACTTGTGCTCAACCGTTTCGTGCCGGCCCGCTCGCCGCTGATGACGAGGCTGGAGTTTGTCGGCAACGCCATTTTCATTCCTTACTTTCTGATCGGTGTCGGCATGCTGATAAATGTCGGGGTGCTGACCCGCGGCTGGGGCACTCTCTATGTCGCGGGAGTGATGTCGGCCGTGGCCATGTCGTCAAAATGGATAGCGGCGTGGTTCACGCAGATAATTTTCAGGCTGCGGTCGCTTGACCGCTCAATGATCTATCAGCTCTCCAACGCTCACACGGCAGTTGCTCTCGCCGTTGTATCGATCGGTTACAACATGGGTCTTTTCAGCGAGGAGTTGCTCAACGGAACCGTGGTGATGATTCTGGTGACATGCACAGTGTCGTCGCTCGGCACCGAATATGCCTCAAAACGCCTCCGCCTGCTGCAGCTTAGCGAAGATACCGAGCGCACAATCGAAGATGGCAAGCGGCAACCGCCCCACACCCTGATCACGGTGTCAAACCCCCTCACGGCGCCGCAGCTGGTTGACTTCGCCCTGCTGATGCGCGGCAGCGACACGCCCGACAGCCGTCTGTATGCCCTGCATGTGCGCAGCGACAACTCTGCGGCATCGCGTGCCGCCGGGCAGCGCACTCTCGAGCTCGCCGAACGTGCCGCGGCAACCGTCGACGCCCGCATCGAGCTGCTGGAGCGTTACGACATGAACTTCGTCACGGGAGTTGTCAACACTGTGGCCGAGCGCGACATCACCGAGCTCATCATAGGGCTGCACAGGCGCTCGAATGTGATCGACTCGTTTTTCGGAAGCAAGATCGAGCAGCTGGTCAAGTCAACATCGAAGATGGTGGTGATAACGCGCTGTTTCATCCCGGTCAACACCGTGACGAGGATTGTGGTTGTGGTGCCCACGAAGGCGCAATATGAGAGCGGTTTCCGCCGGTGGGTCGAGGCGCTTGCGTCGCTCGCCCGCGAACTCGGATGCCGCATAATCTTCCATTCGGCCGAGGGAACGTGGAAACTGATCCGCTACATTATCGCTGCCGGGCGCTTCGATGTCAGGGCCGAACACGTCAGGATGGACGGATGGGACGATTTTGTGCTGATAACCAATCAGGTCAACGACGACGACCTGTTTGTTATGGTGACTTCGCGCCGCGCGTCGGTGTCGTTTGATTCCGACATGGACGGCCTTCCCGATTTCATGCAGCGATACTACGCGCAAAACAATCTTGTGGTGATCTACCCCGAGCAGACCGATGTCGATCCTGATCTCGAAACAATGTCGAGCGTCATGCTGGCCGACTTCGAGACCGCGCCCACCCCGCTGTGGCTTAAGTTCCGCGCGTTCCTCAGGCGCTTCCATCTCTGACAGGGAAATGAACAAAAACCGCCGAAGGCTTCACAGTCTCCGGCGGCGTCACGTTCATTGGGAAAATCTTCTATCGGAATGCAACATCCGGATCGATCCGGATTGGAATTTGCATTCATTTTAGCAACTTGTCAGCTGAATTTGTCAGGAATCGCCTTTTGTTTGCATGCGATTCATAGCTAAAACACCCGCTTGAGGCAAAAGTTTGTTAACGCCGATTTTTTAACACCCTGTGTCTGCATGGTGGGAATCCGGGGGGCCGGCGAGGCGAAAATTGCTCAGGCTTGGCTGTTTGGCAGAAAATAACTAATTTTGGGGTGGCGTCGACGTGCGCCGACTCCCCATAACTGTTATCCCTGTTGATCATGACCAAACGAGTAAGACCCAAAAAGGCTCTCGGTCAGCACTTTCTGACCGACCAGAGTGTGGCCCGCCGCATAGCCTCGACTCTCGATGAGTTCAAGTCGCTCCCCGTAGTAGAGGTGGGTCCCGGAATGGGTGTGCTCACTCAGTATCTTCTCGATGAGGGTCATAATGTCAGGGTTGCCGAGATCGATGGCGAGAGTGTGGAGTATCTGCGCGAGAATTTTCCTGCGCTCGACGGGCGCATTATCGAGGGCGACTTCCTTAAGATGGACCTCGACGAGCTTTTTCCCGGCGAAGGAAAGTTTTGTGTGATAGGTAACTATCCATACAATATTTCATCGCAGATTTTCTTCCATGTGCTCGACTATAAGGACCGCATTGAATGCTGCTCGGGTATGCTTCAGAAGGAAGTGGCCGAGCGTCTGGCCGCTCCGGCCGGAACGAAAGCGCGCGGCATCTTGAGCGTGCTGCTTCAGGCATGGTTTGATGTGGAGTATCTCTTTACAGTCGATGAGAATGTGTTCAATCCCCCTCCCAAGGTTAAGAGCGGGGTGGTGAAGCTGGTGCGCAACGATGTGTTTGATCTGGGATGCGACCCGGCGAAGTTCAAGAGCGTTGTGAAAACCACCTTCGGCATGCGCCGCAAGGCACTTCGCAACAGTGTGCGCGGCCTTCTCCCGGCGGGAGCCCAGCTGCCCGACTCGCCTCTGATGGCCATGCGTCCCGAGCAGCTCACAGTGGCTCAGTTTATTGAATTGACAAATCTGATTGAACAGGTCCGCAAATCTAACGGATGAAACAGTTTACAGAAGATTATCTCGACAGAATACGCCGCATTATCGACGAACATAACGACGCCGAGGCGCGGAAGGCTCTGGCCGATCTCCACCCGGCCGACATTGCCGAGCTGTATGCCGATCTCGATCTTGCCGAGGCTGAGTATCTCTACCGCCTGCTCGATGAAGACAAGGCGGCCGACGTGCTCATGGAGCTCGATGAAGACGACCGCCGCAAGCTGCTCTCCGGAATGGATGTGGAGGATATCGCCAAGCAGATCGACCATCTCGACACCGACGATGCCGTCGACATCATCCAGGAGCTCGACGAGGAGGACCGCGAGAAGATTCTAAGCCACATCGACGACGTTGAGCAGGCGGGCGATATTATCGACCTGCTGAAATATGACGAAGACACTGCGGGCGGTCTGATGAGCACGGAGATGATCGTTGTCAACGAGAACTGGTCGATGCCCGAGTGTATCCGGCAGATGAGGATGCAGGCCGAGGATATGGACGAGATCTACTATGTCTACGTGGTTGACAACGACGATCGTCTGCGTGGCATCCTCCCGCTGAAGAAAATGATCACACACCCGTCGGTGTCGAAGATCAAGCATGTTATGGAGACCGAGCCGTTTTCGGTCAAGACGGAGACTCCGATCGACGAGGTGTCGCTCGACTTCGAGAAATATGACCTCGTGGCGATGCCGGTGGTCGACTCGATCGGTCGCCTTGTGGGATGTATAACCGTCGACGACGTCATGGATGAGTTGCGCGAGTCAACCGAGCGTGACTATCAGCTGGCATCAGGTCTGTCGAGCGATATCGAGACGAGCGACAACCTTTTCTCGCAAACCAAGGCACGCCTGCCGTGGCTGCTGATAGGCATGGTGGGTGGATTGTGCAACTCGATGATTCTCGGCAATTTCGAGGATGGATTCGTGGCCGATCCCGCTCTTGCGCTGTTCATTCCCCTGATTGGCGGAACGGGCGGAAATGTCGGGACCCAGTCGTCGGCAATCGTGGTTCAGGGTCTGGCTAACGGCTCTATGTCGCTCCGCAATTCGGGCAAACAGCTGCTCAAGGAGCTCGGCGTCGGTCTGGTCAACGGGTGCATAATCTCGCTTCTGGTGTTTGTCTACAATTTCTTCCGTCTTGGTGCAGGCCATCAGGTGACCACGGTAGCCGTGTCGCTGTCGCTGCTGGCGGTGGTGATGTTTGCGTCGGTGTTCGGCACCTTCGTTCCCCTCACTTTGGAGCGCTTCAAGATCGATCCTGCTCTCGCCACCGGCCCCTTTATCTCGATCACTAACGACATTGTGGGCATGCTGATCTACATGTCCATCTCATCGGCCCTGATCGCAAGCCTGTTAGGCGCCTGATCGGTGGTTATCCACGGGCATTCTTGATGCCGAAGTCGGCCGGAATCTTCAGCCGCGAGGCCGCTATGATCGTCGCCAGACAGCACACCATTGTCCAGCCGAAGAAGGCCGAATAGCTTCCGAGTGTTTCCTGAATCCATCCCGCGGCCATGCCGGGCAGCATCATCCCGAGCGCCATGAAGCCGGTGGCTATGGCATAGTGCGACGTGCGGTGCGAACCCATAGCGTAGAAAATGAGATAGAGAGTGTAGGCCGTGGTGCCGAATCCGTAGCCGAATTGCTCGACGGCTACGCAGACGTAGACAGTGAGCAGGTGTGGGTCGGGAGCGAGGCTCAGATACAGGAAGGTGGCACACGTGAGCGACATTGCCCAGGCCATCGGCATCAGCCATCGGCGCAGGCCCCCTCTGGCAGCCACGATGCCGCCTAAAATTCCTCCCGCCATCAGAAAGATCACGCCTATGGTGCCGTAAACCATCCCTACTTGCGTTGTCGACAGGCCGAGGCCGCCTGCCTCGACGGGATCGAGCAGAAACGGGTTGATAAGTTTCACGAGCTGGGCCTCAGGGAGGCGGTAGAGTAGCATGAATGCAATCGCAGCGCCGGCCTGAGGCTTGGCGAAAAATGAGCGGAACGTGGCCATGAATTCGGCGGCGATCTGCCTGTCAGGCAATCCTGTTCCACGCTGGACGTCGGCCGGCGGATGTGGCAACGCGAAGGAGTGCCAGAGAGCCAGTCCGACAAACATTACCGAAAGCGTGCCGATGGCGCCGGTCCATGCAAGCGGGATGTTGCCCGAACGCTGTTCGAGCAAGCCGGCGAGCACCACCAGGCCACCCTGCCCGGCAACGATCGCAACCCGGTAGAAAGTGGTGCGGATACCGACAAAGAGCGACTGGTTGTGTTCGCTCAGGGCGAGCATGTAGAAACCGTCGCTCGCAATGTCGTGGGTGGCCGACGCGAAGGCTGTGATCCAAAAGGCGGCGAGAGTGAGCGGGAAAAAAGCGGGTCCCGGCAGCAGAAACGCAACTGCGGCGAAGCCGGCGGCCAAAGCCCATTGCATTGTGAGGGTCCACCAGCGCTTGGTGCGCAGAATGTCGACCACCGGGCTCCAGAACGGTTTGATAACCCACGGAAGATAGAGCCAGCCGGTGTAAAGGGCGATCTCCGTGTTGGAAATACCGAGCCGCTTGTACATTATCACCGCGACGGTCATCACGGCCACATACGGGAGTCCCTGCGCGAAGTAGAGGGTAGGGATCCATGCCCATGGCGAACGTCGGCGCTGACTCATCGGTAGAGAGGAGTGACTGTTGCTCCGTGGTAGTAATGGAGCAGGATTGTTTTGTAATCGTAGCCCCGGCTCCCCATCATCGCGGCACCGATCTGACAGAGCCCTACTCCGTGCCCCCAGCCTGCACCATGCAGCCGCCAGCGGCCGGGTGCCTGACGGTCGACAACGAATGCCGAGCTGTAGAGATGGCTTTCGGAGAGCGCGCGGCGTATCGCGAGCTCCTTGCCGATGATCATTGTGTGCTTGGTGCCGGTTATCCTGAGTCGGTAGATTCGCCCCGACGTGCCCCGAGCGAGCGGCTCCAGTGCAGTGATCGAGCCGAAATCTATTCCTGTGCGTCGGCGAATGAGATCGGCCAGGGTGGCGTCGTCATACTCCACCGTCCAGCGGTAGAAATCGGGGGTTTCGCGGTCGTAGCTGTTCAGCACCTGATCGAGCACTTCGGTGTCGGCGGTGTTGCAGAATGCCTCGGGGCTGCCCATTATCCAGCGGGTTGCTTCGGCCTCGTCAGTCAGGTCGGGGAGGCGGGGGGAGGGGACCAGATCGCGCCCTGCCGTTAGATAAGGCTTCGTGACAGGTGCCCAGCAGTTTTCAAACTGTTCAAATGCGCCGCCGCAGCATTTCGAGAAGCGCGCGTCGCAGATCGATCCTCCGTGAGTGAGCACCAGTCCCCGGGTTGATTCCACCGCCACGACGGCACGCGGGCTCATTCGCCCGAGCCCCTGATAGCGCTGGCAATGATCGTCGGCGCAGACATCGAACAGCTCATGGTCTTCGCGGTCCCACCACTGGATGCGCTCATGGCAGGTGTCGGTGCGGTCGTCGGGGCCGGCAGAGCAAAGGCTGTCGGCATTTTTCCGCTCCAGCATGGCCAGCAACCATGAGCGGGAGATTACAGCATGGGCCTTCAGGAGCGCTTCAGAGGCGTGAGAATTCATCTCTGACGACACAACGCTCTTGAGATATTCTTCAGCCGGAATGAGGTTGATGGCCGTAAGGCCCGGAATTATCCGCAGTGAGCCTGCAAACCGCTGGGACTCACGTCGCTGCCAGTGAAAATCAACACCGATGGTGACATCGTGCAGCTCAAACCAGGCCGACTGCGGCTCCTCAGGCTCGAAGCTGAGCTGCCCCTCGGGGCCAACGCTGTCAACGACGTGCTCGCCCGTGATCCGCTCTCCCGAGTTGCGTTCGGTGAACATGCCGTGAAACGTCACTGAAATTTTCGGAGCGGTGAGGATTCCGACACGTATAATCGGTTCATTCATCGGCGGTTACTTCTTTAAGGATCTGCGAAAGTTTCTCAGATGTGAGTGAATTGAAATCCTCTAAGCGGGGAAGAACGATGGCCCGGGCCATGTCGATCGCTCCGGGGCTTATCATCATTCCCTCAGGGCCGTAGCATGCCGGCCTGTGGGCCCGGCGGCGGAATGTGGCCCATTGGATGTTGCCGTCAACGTAGCGGCAGAGAATATTGGCCATGGAGTTGTCAGTGTCGGCGGGCCGGAAGCATTGTGCAGGGTCAGGATCGTTCCAGAAAGGAAGGTGATCTGACGGCACTGCCTGAAAATGGAAATGATCGGGCGCCGAGGCCCCGCATTTCGAGCCGTTGAAAAACACGGTGTAGCCGGGAAGCTCGCGGGCAAGCTGAGCCATATCGTCGAGACGCCCGGCAATGCTTTGCGGAGTGTGGGTGACGGAAGCGATAGTGAGGTGGCCGGGAAAGATGGGATAGGGATTGACGAGCACCTCATAGTCGCGCCACCTCACGGCCTGTTGCCCGGCGGGCCTGTTGCTGCGGCATAAAAAGCAGGGCCGCGCCGAGATTGCCGCTGCATCGGTTTTTGCGGCGGTCGAAGCCATGCGCTGCGGCAGGTGGAGGAGTTTGTAGCGGCGTCCGTCAACCGTGAGCTCACGTTCGATTGCGGCGGGAGCGGCGGGCTGCTCGGTTTGCAGCATCATCTCAATTTTTGGGAGCAGACGCTTTCGCTCGGCCAGCTCGACACTGCGCAACGAATCTTTGTAAGCGTTGTTGGCGTTGATGCGCTCTTGCGGCAGTGCCGCATCGGAGTTACCCTCCCATCGCCTGCACAGGTAGAGCGAGTCGTAGATGCGCGCTATGCGGTGTGAACGGCTTATGCGGAGTGCCATCGAATAGTCTTCGCCATAGCTCACGTCTGGAAACTGCAGCGCCCGGGCAACCTGGGCGTAAAAAGCCCGCGGAGCGCCGAGTCCATTGATGCGCAGCGCGTTGTTGGGGCCGTTGGCATCGGTCCATTCGCGATGGTCGATCACACCGGGAGGGAGCGTGTGCAGCCTGAAGTCGGTGAGCGTGTAGCTGCCTATCACCATCGCCGCTTTTTCTCGGCGGAACGTGTCGACAATGCGCGCAACGACGTCGGTCGAGCTGTAAAGATCGTCGCTGTCGAGCTGGATGGCGAAGCGGCCGCATGCCTGGTGGTTGATACCCACATTCCAGCATCCGCCTATTCCAAGCCCTTTATCTTCGGGAATCAAGTGGACGAGCCGTGGGTGTGAGGCACTGCGCAGAAGTTCGGTGGTACCGTCGGTGGAATGGTTGTCGATCACGATCACATTGAACTCGAAGGGCGCTTTCTGTGACAGGGCGCTCTCCACGGCATCCATTATTGTGGCGCGACGGTTGCGCACGGGGATAATCACCGAGGCCTCAACCGCGAAATTGCCCTCGTCGAGATTCTCGTCGGGGCGCATCGGAGGCAGCAGGGCCCCGATGCGGCTGAGATGGTCGGTGCAAACTCGCTCCATCTCGATCTGGATGGCACGGTTACGTGGATCAACATAGTCAAACTGGCCCGCAACGGCTGTGTCGACGCTATAAAGCTCTTCGGGCACTCTGACAACTGGCCCGCGACGGCTCAGTGCGAGCTTGAGCGCATATAGCCGCGCGGCAGGGCTGAGCCCCTGTTCGATTTCCCCGTCGATTTGGCCGAGCAGGTCGGTGCGCACCGCCAATAGTGGCCCGGTGTCGAAGTCATCGCGCAACAGTCCACCCTCGGTGGGGTCGATGCAGCGGTGATCCTTGCGGTCGGAGTACGCCAGCGAGGCACCGGCCGCAGCCGCAGCCTCTTTCAGCCGCCTGATGTTTTCGGGAGTAATGCTGACGGCCTCAGTAAGGCCAAGCAGGGTGTAATCGTCGGGTTGCGGAGTCATTGCAGGGTGTTGATGTGGTGGAGCGCCTGAGCCAGAAGCGGTTGCGAGGGGTCGAGGCGAATCACTGACGGGTCGCGCTTGAGCCATGTGAGCTGTTTTTTGGCGTAAACGCGAGTGTTTTTGGCAATACGGGGAATGGCGATTTCGCGCGGCATGGTGCCGTCAAACATCGCGAAGAGCTCTTTGAAGCCCACGGTGTTGAGCGAGTTGAGATGCCTGAAGGGATACACACGGCGTGCCTCCTCCTCCCATCCGGCCTGCATCATGGCGTCTACACGGGCGTTGATGCGGGCAAACAGCTGCTCACGCGGATAGTCGATGGCAAGCTTGATGGTCCGGAAGGGGCGCTCAGTCTTGGTCTCGCCAAGCAGCGATGAGTAGGGACGACCTGCTTCGATCGACACTTCAGCGGCATGGATCAGCCGCTTGTGGTTGTTGAGGTCGGCCCGGCCGAGATATTCGGGATCAAGATCGTTCAGGAGCTTCATGACATCCTCGATGCCGCCTCGGGTGTATAGGTCGATCACACGGGAGCGCACTTCGGGGCTCACAGTGGGGAGCTCGTCGAGGCCGTTGACGAGGGCGTCGATATATAGCATCGAGCCGCCGCACACAACCGCCACCTCCCTTGTCTGCCAGATGCGTGTCAGTTCGGCCATGGCATCGTCGGCAAAGCGGGCCGCGCTGTAGTAATGGTCAAGGTCGAGAAATCCCACAAGCCTGTGGGGCACGGCTGCAAGCTGGCTCGGGGTCGGCGCCGCCGTGCCCACGGGAATGTCGCGGTAGATCTGGCGAGAGTCGGCGCTCACAATCTCTGTCGAGAAATGGCGCGCTATTTCGATCGCCAGATCGGTCTTGCCGCTTCCAGTGGGACCGGTGACAACGATCAACAGGGGTTTGCTCACGCCTTTTCCGAGCGCTCGGCCACTATGCGGGCAATCTGGACGATAACGTCAGATGCCTTTTCCATCGAGGGGATGGGCACGAACTCATAGCGGCCATGGAAGTTCAGACCGCCGGCAAAAAGGTTGGGGCAGGGCAGGCCCTTGAACGAGAGCTGGGCGCCGTCTGTGCCGCCACGGATCGGAACAACCTTGGGCTCTACATCGGCATCACGCATGGCCTGCTCGGCAATCTCGATGATGTGGGGCAGCGGCTCAACTTTCTCGCGCATGTTGTAATACTGGTCCTTTATGTCGAGCGACGCCACACCCGGAAACTCATGGTTGATCTTGCGGGTGAGGTGTTCCATCTCTTTCTTGCGGCGTTCGAAACGGTCGCGGTCGTGGTCGCGGATAATG
>CAZKXM010000044.1:0-15781 GCA_964556785.1 uncultured Bacteroides sp.
GTCGGCGCTGAAACCGGAACCATCGACTACGATCAGATGGAAGAAGTGGCACGCCGCGAACGTCCGAAACTGATTGTAGGCGGTGCAAGCGCATATAGCCGCGAATGGGACTATGCCCGCATGCGTGCACTGGCCGATGAGATCGGTGCGATCCTTATGTTTGACATGGCTCACCCTGCCGGTCTGATCGCTGCAGGTCTGCTCGACAACCCTGTCAAGTATGCCCACATCGTGACATCAACCACTCACAAGACCCTCCGCGGCCCGCGCGGCGGTATCATCCTCATGGGCAAGGACTTTGACAATCCCTGGGGCAAGACAACCAAGAAGGGCGAGGTTCGCAAGATGTCGTCGCTGCTTGACTCGGCTGTGTTCCCCGGTGTGCAGGGCGGTCCGCTCGAACACGTCATCGCCGCCAAGGCTGTTGCTTTCGGTGAGGCACTCCAGCCCGAGTTCCGCACCTATCAGGAGCAGGTTAAGAAGAATGCCACTGCTCTTGCCAATGCACTCACCGACAAGGGTTACAAGATTATCTCAGGCGGCACTGACAACCACTCGATGCTGGTTGACCTCCGCCCCAAGTTCCCCGAACTCACAGGCAAGCTGGCCGAGAAAGTGCTCGTCGACGCCGACATCACCGCCAACAAGAACATGGTGCCCTTCGACAGCCGTTCACCCTTCCAGACCTCTGGTATCCGTCTGGGTACTCCCGCCATCACAACCCGCGGCGCCAAGGAATCGCTCATGGGCGAGATCGCCGAGATGATCGACACCGTTCTCTCTAATCCCGAGAGCGAGGCAACCATCAAGGCTGTTCGCGAGAAAGTGAACGCCACAATGGCCGACTATCCCATCTTCGCATGGTAATAGCTCCTCAACTAACAACCTGATATTCAAGTCCGACGAAATTTAATTCGCCGGACTTGAAATTTTTTTACGTCACCGTGTAACTATTCATAGGCATAGTGCGTCATATAGACAGATTATGTTAACGCTGACCGACATCAACAAGACCTATCCCGGGGCTGTGCCGCTCCACGTGCTTCGCGACGTGAACATGCACGTTGACCGCGGCGAGCTCGTGAGCATCATGGGTGCTTCAGGCTCGGGAAAATCAACGCTTCTCAACATTCTCGGCATTCTCGACAACTATGATTCAGGAGAATATTTTCTCGACGGTGTGGAGGTTAAGAATCTGAGCGAGAATGAGGCCGCGCGCCTGCGCAACCGCAAGATTGGCTTTGTGTTCCAATCATTTAACCTTATCAACTATAAGGATGCGCTGGAAAACGTTGCGCTGCCGCTGTTCTATCAGGGTGTGCCGCGCCGCAAGCGCAACAAAATGGCCATGGAACAGCTTGAGAAGATGGGTCTGGCCGACCGTGCCCATCATCTTCCAGGCGAGCTCTCGGGCGGCCAGAAGCAACGTGTTGCCATTGCACGCGCCCTCATCACCAATCCGTCGCTCATTCTTGCCGACGAGCCCACTGGCGCCCTTGATTCAACCACCTCGAAGGAGGTGATGCAGGTTTTCCGCGATCTCAACGAGCAGCAGGGCATGACGACGGTCATAGTGACCCACGATCCCGGCGTAGGCGCCCAAACCAACCGCATTATCCGCATTGCCGACGGCAAGATTGTAACCCCTGAGCTCACCGTATGATCGACCTTATTCGAGAAATAGGCCAGACGCTTAACCACAACAAACTGAGGCTTTCGCTAACAGGTTTTGCCGTAGCATGGGGCATTTTCATGCTCATCGTGCTGCTGAGTCTGGCCAACGGACTGGTCAACGGTTTTCAGGAAAACATGATGACCCGCGACACTAACTCACTCACCATTTGGGGAGGTGCCACCTCGCGCCCTTGGCGAGGACTCAAGGAGGGCCGATCGATCACACTCAAGGATCACGACATAAACCGTATCGAAACCGACCGTAATGCACCCGTGCGCAATGTCACGGCAACTGTCAGAAACGGCAACGTCAATTTCTCAAGCCTTACCGAAACACTTACCGACGGCTATATCGGTGTGTTTCCGGAGATGAAGGAGTATGAAGGCATCAAGATGCTTTATGGCCGCTTTATCAACAACAACGATATGGCCAAGAAGCGGCGGGTGCTGGTTATGCGCAAGGCCGAGGCCGAAAAATTGTTCGGTTCAGCCACCGATGCTGTTGGAAAGACTGTGGAGGGCGACAGCCTTGCATGGACAATCATAGGCATCTACGATCACCGCTGGCGCTCCCAGATCTACACCCCTTACACCACCGCCATGAGCCTTGCCGGCAACACCGGCGACGTTGGCAGCCTCTATGTTGAGCTCAATGAAGTGAGCAACGAAGAGCAGGCTACTGAGGCCGAAACGTCGGTGAGGCGCGTTCTCTCGAGCAGTCATGAGTTTGATCCCGACGATGAGAATGCCGTGTGGATCAACAACCGGTTCACCGATGCTATTGCGGCATCGAAAGCGATGAACATTCTGGTTTACACAATGTGGATTATCGGCATCCTCACCCTTCTGTCAGGAATAGTGGGTGTGAGCAACATCATGTTTGTGAGCGTGCGCGAGCGCACACACGAAATCGGCATTCGCCGCGCGTTAGGGGCCCGGCCTATCAACATCCTCACTCAGGTTGTGCTGGAAAGCGTGGCCATCACCACCCTGTTCGGCTACATAGGAATTGTGTTGGGCACCGTGGTGATGGGCTTCATCTCAAAAATGATCGGCGACTCGTTGGACATGATCAAGAATCCGTCGGTCAATCTGTCGACAGCATTCGAGGTCACGGCAGTGCTCATCATTGCCGGAGCCCTCGCCGGAATTTTCCCGGCCCTGAAAGCCACCAAAGTCAAACCTGTTGAAGCACTGAGAGACGAATGAGCAGGATTTTCGACACCGACAACTGGCGTGAGATAGGGGCTACCCTGTCGCGAAACAAAACGCGCACATTCCTGACCGCATTCGGCATTTTCTGGGGAACGGCAATGCTAACCCTCCTAATAGGCGGTGCGGGCGGCCTCAAAGGACTCCTTGTGAGAAACTTTGCCGGAGTGTCGACCAACATTGCCGTGATGTGGGCCGAGCCGGTCAGCAAGTCTTACCGCGGATTCAACAAAGGCTCGAGCTGGACCGTTACCGAGCGCGACATCAACCTAATCCGCACGAAAGCCAAAGAGATTGAATACTGCACCGGAATTGTGAACACCTGGGGCACTATTACCAATAAAGATAAAACGTTCTCAGGCTCGATCATGGGATTTCACCCCGACTATTTCAGGATGCAGATCCCGATCCTGATCAGCGGAAGGCTCTTTAACGAAGCCGACTTCTACAGCGGCAAGAAGGTTGCGGTTATCGGAACAAATGTGGCCTCCCAGCTGTTTGGAGCCGAAAATCCTGTCGGGCAGTACATCAATGCCGGCGGTGTGTATGTGCAGGTGGTCGGCGTCGTTCAGCAGCGTTCTGACGCATCGATCGGAGGCACGATGGACGAAAGCGTGCTCCTGCCCGCCACAAGCATGCGCCGCGCCTGGGGCATGGGAGATCAGGTTCACTACACTGTCTTCACCCTCAAGAAGGGGCATCACCTGAGCGAGGTTAAGGACGCGATTCTCTCTGCCGTGTGCTCCAACCACCCCATTGCACCCGACGATGACAGCGCTTTGGGCTATATGGACATAGCCGAACATTTCGAGATGCTCGAACAGCTTTTTCTCGCGGTTTCACTTCTTGCCCTGTTTGTCGGCGCCGGTACGCTAATCGCCGGAATTATCGGTGTCGGCAACATCATGTGGATCATCGTCAAGGAGCGCACGCAGGAAATCGGCATCAGGCGCGCCATCGGTGCCACACCGCGCGATATCATCCTTATGATCCTTACCGAAGGAATGGTGCTGACAATGATTGCCGGATTGGCCGGTATCAGTTTCGCAACTATAGTCCTTGCGGTGGCCGACAATCTACTGTATGATCCCACTAAGGGAAGCGCAGGCTTCGGACTCGGTTTCACGACAGCCATAACCATCCTGCTGACATTCATGATTCTGGGAACCCTCGCCGGCCTCATTCCGGCAGTCAAAGCAATGAAAATCAAACCAATCGAAGCAATAAACGACAAATGAAAAAGTATCTGAAAATCCTGATGTGGATTGTGATAGCCCTTGTGTTCATTGGAACCTTTGTCTATCTGTTCCTGAATTCCCGACCGAAGGAAGTCAACTACGACAACATCAGCCCTGAGATGCGCACAATCGAGCGCACCACGGTGCTCACCGGCACAATAGAGCCGCGCGATGAAATCGAGATCAAACCACAGATTTCAGGTATTATAGCCGAGATCAACGTCGAGGCGGGACAGATGGTGACCGAAGGCGATGTGATTGCCCGCATCAAGGTTATTCCCGACGAAGGACAGCTCACTTCGGCGCAGAGCAGAGTGACAACGGCACGCATCGCTCTTGAGGATGCCGAAAGGCGTCACAACCGCAACACGGCGCTCTATGAGCGGAAAGTGATCTCGCGGGAGGAATATGAGTCGACCATGACCGAGGTGGAAAAATGTCGTGCCGATCTCCGTTCGGCCAACAACGATCTTGCTGTTGTGCGCGACGGTGTATCGCCCGACAATGCAACGGCAAGCAACACTCTTGTACGCGCAACCACCACCGGACTTGTGCTTGACGTGCCCGTGAAAGTCGGTGCTTCGGTTATTCAGGCCAACACGTTTAACGACGGTACGACAATCGCCACTGTTGCCGATATGTCGCGGCTCATCTTCAAAGGCACAGTTGATGAAACAGAGGTTGGGACGCTCAAGGTGGGTCAGGAAATGACCGTCACCATCGGTGCGCTACCTGATCTGTCGCTCGATGCCGTGATTGAATACATCTCGCCGAAGAGTTCATCTACTTCCGGGGCCAATACCTTTGAGATCAAGGCGGCGCTGAATGTTCCGCAGGGCGCCGACATGCGGTCGGGCTACAGCGCCAACGCAGCCGTGTCGCTTCAGAAGGCCGAGAATGTGTTGAGTGTGCCTGAAAGAGTGATTGAATTTGCAGGCGACAGCACTTACGTTTACGTGCTGACCGACAGCGCCGCCCGTCAATATTCAAAAACGCTGGTAGAGACAGGTCTGAGCGACGGAATCAACATCGAGATCCGAAAGGGCGTTGACAAGAAGATGCGTCTGCGCGACACCCAAACCAACTAATCCACCAACCTCAGCATCAATGAGACTAATTGCATCATTTCTTATAGCAGCAACGTCGGTTTGCGCAAGTGCCGGGGTCTGGACTCTCGACGACTGCATCAACTATGCGGTTGAGCACAATCTCACTGTTGAAGCACGAAAAATTTCTGCAGAGGCTGGTCAACTTGACCTGACCGAGTCGCGCGACGCCTTTCTTCCAACAGTTAGCGCCGGCGCGAGCCAGAACTTCTCGTTCGGGCGCGGCCTGACATCGGCCAACACCTATGCCAACCGCAACACCGCCGCTTTCGGATGGAATGCCGGCTTGTCGCTTCCGCTCTTTCAAGGCCTCAGGGCATATCGCCGGATGGAATATGCCAAAGCCAACCTCTCGGCACTGGTTGAAGAAACTGAAGCTGCGCGCGACGATGTGACCCTCAACGTCATGGCCGCATATCTACAGGCTCTCTACACCCGCGAGATGAGCGAGGTTGCGGCTGAACAGGCTGCAATGTCGCTCACGGAGCTCAACCGTCGGCAATCCCTTCTGGAAAACGGAAAGATTGCCGAGAGCGAGGTCTATGAGGCCCGAGCACAGCTCGCATCCGACTCCCTTACCCTCGTCAACTCTGAAAACGACGCGACACTCGCACTGCTCGATCTAGCACAGCTGCTCCGAATCGACTTCACGCCTGAGTTCAGCATTGCCCCGCTCGCCGACGAGGCCTCGCTCACGCCCTCCCCCGACGAAGTGTATCGCAGAGCTCTCGAAACTAATCATTCCATGGTAGCCTCGCGCAAACAGGTGACAGCTGCCGACAAACAGATATCGCTCGCAAGGGCGGGCTATTATCCCAGCCTCAGTTTCAATCTTGGCGTCGGCAGCAGCTACTATCATCTTGCAGGCGAGAGCAATCCGAGTTTTGCCCGGCAGATGCGCGACAACTATGCCACAACGCTGGGTCTGTCGCTCAACATTCCTATTTTCGATGCGTTCTCAACCCGCAACAGCATTCGCCGTGCCACCCTGCAGAAGCGTCAGGCCGAGCTTGATTACGAGCAGAAAGGCGATGACCTGTTCAAGCGGATCAATCAGGCATATCTTCAGGCTGTGGGCGCCGAGCGGAAACTTACAGCGGCCAACACTGCAGCCGATGCTGCCAAAGTGTCGTTTGACGCCATGACGGTGAAATACAATTACGGAGCTGCCACAGCCGTGGAATATGAACAGGCCAAAACCACTTATATCAAGGCGGTGGCCGAAGCGGTGCAGGCTCGGTTCGAGAGGATTCTTCGCAACCGTATCCTTGCGTTCTACAACCGTTAAACGTTCGGGTTACTCGTGATGATAGGGCTCACCGCGCAATATTGTCATTGCGCGGTAAACCTGCTCAACGAAAAACAATCGCACCATCTCATGTGTAAACGTCATGGTCGATAGCGAGAGCAGCGAGCCTGCGCGGGCATAAACCTCAGATGAGAATCCGTAAGGACCTCCGATAACGAAAACCAGCCGCTTCAGGCCCGAAGTCATGCGGCGTTCGATCTCGCGGGCAAACTTTACCGACGTAAGCCTGTCGCCACGTTCGTCGAGAAGCACAACATGATCGCCCGGCTGGAGCGCTTTCAGAATCAGATCGCCCTCGCGGCGCTTCTGATCGTCAGGAGTCAGTCCGCGGGTTGATTTCAGATCGGGAATGATCTCGATCGTCATAGGCACGTAACGGTTCACCCGTCCAAGGAATTCATCTATGCCCTCGCGGAGATAAGGAACAGAGGTTTTACCGACCGCTATCAGCGTAATTTTCATCGGATTTTTTGTAAATTTGTGCAAATTTAGAAAATTACTGACGATTATGAAGACAAGAGAGCAACTTATCGACGACCTTATTGATCTGGCGTTTGCCGAAGATATCGGCGATGGCGACCACACCACTTTGTCAACAATCCCTGCCGATGCAATGGGCAAGCAGCACCTTCTGGTGAAAGAGGAGGGAATTCTTGCCGGAGTAGAGATTGCGCGCCGGGTGTTCGAGCGCTTTGATCCCTCGCTGAAAATGACGGTGATGATTCCCGACGGCTCTCATGTTAAGCCCGGCGACATTGCTTTTGTGGTTGAAGGTCCCGTGAGATCACTGCTGCAGACCGAGCGCACAATGCTCAATATCATGCAGCGCATGAGCGGCATCGCCACTATGACTGCGAAATATCAGCAACGCCTCGAAGGTTTGAAGACAAAGGTGCTCGACACCCGCAAAACCACTCCCGGCATGCGTCTGCTCGAAAAGGATGCCGTTAAGCTCGGAGGTGGCGCCAACCATCGCATAGGCCTCTTTGATATGATCCTTATCAAGGACAACCATGTTGACTTTGCCGGAGGTATTCCTCAGGCTGTGGCAAGAGCAAAAAAATATCTGGCCGAGACTGGCCGCGATCTTAAGATTGAAGTTGAGGTGCGCAACGAAAAGGAGATCGATCAGGCACTCGAAGCAGGTGTTGACCGCATTATGCTCGACAATTTCACTCCTGAACGCACTGCTGAAGCCGTCAAGCAGATTGCCGGACGTGCCGAGATCGAATCATCGGGCGGCATCACCCTCGACACTCTGCGTGATTACGGCGAAGCCGGGGTTGACTTTATTTCGGTCGGTGCGCTGACCCATTCCGTGAAGGGCCTCGACATGAGCTTCAAAGCTTGCTGACAGGCAGGCGCTCAGTGCTCATTCCGCTCCACGAATCAATCACCATATCTGCGAGGGGCTCTACCCTTTCGCGGGGATTGGTGGTTGCCAGAGCAACAACCGTGGCACCCGACCGGCGTCCCGCTTCAAGACCCTGAATGGAATCTTCAAACACCCAGCAGTTTCCGGGTTCACACCCCAGCTTACGGGCAGCTGTGATATAGCCCTCGGGGTCAGGTTTGGAACGCGAAACCATCGAGCCTGTCACAATAAGGTCAACAAGGTTGCGCAGCCCGGGCATTTTGCCGAACAGGTGATCCATCTTCACGTTATCGCTGCTGGTAACGATGGCGGTGGCAATTCCATGACTCCGCAGATCGTTGATGAAGCTGACAACCCCGGGAAAAAGAGTGTAAGCCATCTCATCGCTTTCATACCGGTGGAGTCGGTCGAGAATGTCGGCCCTTATTTCCTCTGTGGGATATAAAGCGAGGATTTTGCCAATGGTTGATCCCTTGATGGCATTTGCGAAATCGGGAATACCTGTGGGATAAACCTTCTCTATCCTGTCCCAGAAAAGAGTGTAGAGAGGCTCTGTGTCGATAATCACTCCGTCAAGATCAAAAAGTGCGGCTCGTTTCATAGCACAAAATTACGTGTTCACGTGTTATTATAGAAATCGAAGGATAAAAAAATAGTTTTTCTGACGTTTCAGCATGCAACAACCGAACAATTCATCACCTGTCACGCTCGGTACGAAATCGATAGGCTCGCTGTTGATGCAATACTCCATTCCGGCAGTTATTGCAAGCGTGGCCACATCGCTCTATAACATTGTCGACTCGATCTTTATTGGGCGCGGAGTTGGCGCGATGGCCATAGCCGGGCTTGCCATCACTTTCCCGCTCATGAATCTCGTGATCGCCTTCTGTATGTTCATTGCAGTGGGTGGTGCGGTTCTGTCGTCGATATTTCTGGGTCAGAACGACAAAGGCCGGGCCACTGATGTGGTTAACAATGTGATGACGCTGTGTCTGATCCACTCGGTTGTGTTCGGCGGGGCCGCGCTGCTGTTCCTCGATCAGATCCTCACTCTATTCGGTGCCACCCCTGAAACTATCCCCTACGCTCGCGAGTTCATGGAGGTGATTCTCTACGGCACCCCGATCTCATTCGTGTTTATCGGGCTCAACAATCTTCTGCGTGCCACCGGCTATCCGCGCAAGGCAATGATTTCGGCCCTGCTGTCGGTTGTTGTCAACGTTATTCTGGCGCCGATCATGATTTTCAAGCTCGGATGGGGAATACGCGGCGCCGCAATCGCAACTGTCTGCGGCCAGTTTGTGGCTTTCCTCTGGGTGCTCAGCCATTTTCTATCAAAGTCGAGTTACGTTCATTTCACCCGCGGCAATTCATGGCTCAAGGGGTCGATCGTAAAACGGATCTACGAGATCGGCCTGTCGCCGTTTCTGATGAACGTGTGTGCCTGCATAGTTGTGGTGTTCATCAACCGCGCGCTGCTCGACTTCGGCGGCAACAGCGCCAACCTTGCCGTCGGGGCCTACGGAATCCTTAACCGCACCACGATGTTCTTCGTGATGGTTGTGTTCGGTGTGACGCAGGGCATGCAGCCAATTCTGGGCTTCAACTATGGAGCGGGCAATATGGAGCGTGTCAAGAAAACCCTCAGAATGGGTATATGGATCGGTGTGGGCATCTGCTCCATAGGGTGGATTGTTACCGAAGGGTTCCCCAACACCGTCAGCTCGCTCTTTACGGTCGACCCGACCCTCATAGCTATAGCGCGCCGTGGTTTCAGGATTTATTTCATCCTCTATCCTTTGGTGGGATGCCAGGTTGTGATCCAAAACTTTTTCCAGTCGATCGGTCACCCGAAATACTCGATATTCCTCTCACTCACCCGTCAGCTTCTATTCCTGATTCCGTTCCTGGTGATCCTGCCGGTTCACTGGGGTGTTGACGGAGTGTGGGCAAGCATGGCGGCAAGCGACGTGCTGGCATTCTTCGTGGCATTAGGCATCCTGGCCTTCTCCATGAGCCGTCACAGCAAAATGTTTAGAACTGCAACTCAACCGAAATGATTCAGGAACTCCAGCTGCGCCTCGCTCCCGAGGTGGCTTACAATGACATGCGGCTCCGGGCCGAAGTGTCGACACGGTTAGGAATCGACGCGAATTCCATTAAGGCCATAGTGCCCGTTAAGCGCAGTATCGACGCCCGTCAGCGCAGGGTGATGGTTAACCTTCTTGTGAGGGCTTACATTGACGAGCTACCGCCAGAATCACCGCTCTACACTCCCGTAGCCTACAAGAAACTGAGCCATGACGCTCCTCAGGCAATCATTGTCGGGGCCGGTCCGGCCGGACTTTTCGCAGCCCTGCGGCTAATTGAACTCGGAGTAAAGCCGGTGGTGCTGGAGCGTGGCAAGGATGTCGATTCACGCCGTAAGGACACGGCTGCCATAGCGCGTGAAGATCTTGTAGATCCCGACTCAAACTATTGTTTCGGCGAAGGAGGGGCAGGAGCGTTTTCTGACGGAAAACTTCACACACGCAGCAAAAAGCGCGGTCCGGTCGACAAAATCCTGCAGATTTTCCACATGCACGGTGCTCAGTCCGACATTCTTGTCGATGCCCACCCTCACATAGGCACCGACAGGCTGCCCGAGGTGATCAAGGCAATCAGGATGAGGATAATTGACTGTGGAGGCGAGGTGATGTTCGGCGAACGCGTAGATAGCCTTACAATCGAAGATGGCACTGTCACCGGCGTCACCACATCAACCGGTAAGCGATTCAGCGGCCCGGTGATTCTCGCCACGGGCCATTCGGCGCGCGATGTCTACCGGATGCTCCTTGAGCGTGGCGCAACCCTTTTGCCCAAAGGGATTGCAGTGGGTGTGAGGCTGGAGCATCCGCAGGAGCTTATTGACCGTATTCGCTATCACTCTCCCAACGGGCGCGGGAAATGGCTCCCCGCAGCTGAATACACAATGCTGACGCGGGTTGACGACCGTGCCGTCTACTCGTTCTGTATGTGTCCGGGAGGTTTCATAATCCCGGCGGCAAGCGAGCCGGGCCAGATGGTTGTCAACGGCATGTCGCCCTCGAACCGCGGAACTCGCTGGGCCAATTCGGGGATGGTGGTGGAGATTCTGCCCGAGGATCTGCCGGAAAACTACACAGGCGCGCTCGCTATGATGGACTTTCAGGCCGACATTGAGCGCCGGTTCTTCGAGGAAAGCAAGAGCCAGAATGCTCCGGCTCAGAGAATGACCGATTTTGTCGAGGGTAAGCCTTCGAAGTCGCTGCCGGCAACCTCCTATGCCCCAGGAATCCACCCCGCTCGGGTCGACAAACTGCTACCGGAGCAAGTGTCATCGCGACTGCGCAAGGCGTTCCGCGAGTTTGACCGCAAGAACCGTGGCTTCCTTACTGCCGAGGCCACTGTGATAGGCGACGAGACGCGCACATCGGCCCCGGTGAGGATTGAGCGCGACAGCGAAACGCTTGAACACGTGGCGCTACACGGCCTGTTTCCTTGCGGCGAGGGTGCCGGTTACGCAGGCGGAATTGTTTCGGCCGCCGTCGATGGCGAACGGTGTGCCGATGCGGTGGCGGCCTATCTGAACAAGAAATAGAACACCACCGAAAGTATCACCCCGATGAGGGTGAATCCGCACTGAGAGCGCAAAAACTGACGGCGGCTCCGCTTCTGCGGGGCAATGATCCATGTGTAGACCAGGGCGCTGACAAGGCCGTAGCCGAATGCAAGAATAATGCAGAAAATCTTAAGCGTCATGATGTTGAAGAGAGAGTTTGTAGCGTTTCTTCCCTTTGGTGAACGGCCCCCAGTTAATGCAGTTGCGGGGACATGAGTGCAGACAAGCCAGACACATTGTGCAGCGGCTTCCGAACACCGGGCGCCTGTCGGCAAGACGGATGTTAAGGACAGGGCAATTGCGGGCACACGTGGCACATCCGTTGCAAACGTCACTGACTGTAAACCGGCCGGGCGACATCAGGAAATGCTCGAAAAACCATCGGAGCAGGCCAGATTTCAACCGCGGAAATGCGCCGCGGGTCACACGGGTGATGTTATTCCCGCTCCTGATATCTTCAACAATCTCACTGACGGCAGCCGGCATGGCATCGAGCTTCTGCTTTGTCACCTCGGGCGAATCGACATCAAAACCGGGGAGGCAGATATATGTGTTAGGCATAGCGACCGAAAAGGCGCTACCGGCTTTCCAGCCGCGGCTTTCGATAGCCTTGCGCCACTGACGGTCGGCCATGCCGATATCATCGCCACATGTTGCCAGCATCACGTGGACCGCACTGTCAGGCAAATCCGCCTTTCGGATATCGTCAAGCACACGGCGCGGCACACCCCACGCATGGATCGGAAAGACCCACACCACAACCGATTCTGACTCGCGCAGCCAATCTGGAAGCTGGTCGGCAACCATACGGCTGTTGCCTGTGCCGCTGAAAAGACGAATCATGGGATGGTGACCTGAGTGGCGCCGTATCCATACTCCTGAAACGACGCATCCTGAACCTTGCAGTTCTTGTAGCGGTAGCGCAGCTCCTTCATCAATGCATTGCGGAGCACACCCTCACCCTTGCCATGAATGAACACTATCTTCTGGCCGTGATCGCGTAAATGAGAGTCCATCACCCTGCGGAATTCATCGATCTGCAGATTGAGCATATCGGCAGGTGACAGGCCGGCGGTTGTGTCAACAAGCTCGTCGATGTGGAGGTCGACCTCGAGGACACCGTCGCGCATCTGGGGCTCTTTCCTTACGAGTGTCGGGCGCCGGCGCATGTCGGCCCGCTTCTTGCTGCGCATTGCCTTTTCGAGTGATTTCACGTCAACCTCAACCGGCTCCTTGCGGGGCTCCTCGGGCTGAGGCACCGGTCGCTTGCCGCAGGGAACATCGTTTTTTATCAGGTCGACCGACAGGACGGGAGTGTCGAAATAACCCCCTTCTCGGAAGCAGTGCAGCTTGAAAAATTTTGTGTTGTCAAATGTCGGCATCAGTGTCAGCGCAGGCTTCATCTCGAAATTACGGCCCTCCTTCCAGGCTATCACCTGAAGGGCAATCTGATCGATTTTTACGATATCCTCGCGCTTGATCTCGGCAATAAACTCCTGAATGTTCGGTTCGATCACTCCTCGCGACCGCATAACCCACTGCTCACCATCGGCGCGTGTCAGAAAAGTGAACGCGATGAAATAGTTTGAGTCATTGACCATATAAAGGTCGAAATCGGTCTGTGACAGCCGCTTGATGTCGGCAGGCTCAAAACCTATCGCCAGATTCATCACGTCGCCACCCTCGGTCTCTTCAACCGGCAGGGGCTCAGGCTTGGGAGCTGCTGCGGGCGCTGGAGCAGGAGCAGCGGGGGCTGCAGGCGCAGCTTTCGGCTTGACGAACGATGTGCGGCTCGGTTCCTGACCAGCATGGGCCACCACTACGCACTCCTTGACAAGCACAGGAGTTTCAAAGCCGTCTTCGTCAACATACGCAAGCTGACCTTCGAGCCTTACGACCCGTCCGCCGCCTGTGGAATTAAGGAAACGCACATGGTCTCCTATCTGTAGTTGAGCCATAATCAACAGTTTTTATTGTTCCGACTACAAATTTACAATTTTTCGTTCAAAACCGCCCTCTCGGAGAGTGGCGCATCAATGCCGTTTACAATTTTTTCATTACCTTTGCCGCCATTAACAGTTCACCAATGCAGGTTCTCAGAAACATCACCTTTATCTCACTCGCCGCAGGGCTCGCCATGACCTCGTGCCACACTGCAGAAACCAGCGATGAATGGAGCACCGACACACCTGTCGACGAATCGCGTAAGCTCGATGCAGAGCCATATTCCGACCTCAAGATGTTTGAGCTCCGAGGGCCTGTTAAAGACTGCGCGAAAGCCACTTACTACAAGGTTAGCTACGCCGGCAACAAGGTGAGTTTCGACACCATGCCCGAAACCGTTCACAAAACCGATCTCTACTTCGACAAGCTGGGCAACTATGTGCCGTCGAGCTCTGAAAAGATTGAGCGTGACACCGAGGGACGCATAACTTACTGGCGCGACCGACGCCCGAACGTTAAAGGGGTTGATCCGGGCCTGCTCCGCGACACCCTTCGCTACACTCATGTTAACGACAACGTGCTCCAGTCAAAAGGAATGGGTGAATTCGCCATCACGGTTTACGATAACGACGGTCGCATTGTGGGGCAATACACCGATCCTGACATTGCCGGTACCCAGATGTCGGCCTTCAATGTGTATCGCGAATTTGACTCTTACGGCAACTGGACCGAGAGGCTTACGGTGTGGACCACACAGAGCGCCGGCGGGCGCCCTCACGTGAACTACACTCTTGACCGCCGCGAAATCACTTACTATTAAAGGATAGGCGAGAGCAGCCTGACGATTGATTCACGTGTCTTCTGCCAGATGGGGCGGTGGCGCCATTCCGAAGCCTTCACCCTGCGGCAGCAGGCCTGATCGGCAATGAAATCGTCGTAAAGCCGGGCATTGATGCGGCGGGAATAAATAAAGAAGTTTCCTTCGAAATTGTGCTCAAAGCTCCTGAAATCGAAATTGGTTGACCCGACGGTTGAGAAATCGTCGTCGACAATCATTGTCTTGCTGTGGAGCATGCCGCCCTCATACAGATAGATCTTGATCCCTGCGCGCAGACACTCCTGAATGTATGACCGGGAGGCACCTGTGAGGATAGCGCTGTCGCTCCGCAGCGGCATCATCACCCTGACATCGACGCGCGATAGTGCAGCCGCCTGAAGAACCCTGAGCAGACTCTCAGTAGGCAGGAAATATGGTGTCTGGATAAACACACGCTTCTTTGCGTTGGCAATCGCCTTGAGCATCATAAGGGCGACATTGCTCCAATGGCTCGTGGGGCCGCTCGTGACCATCTGCACCGCCGCGCCCCCGGTTTTACCAACCGAGCGCCCAGCCTCTTCCTCAAGTAAAGGCTGCCCCATGAAGTTCCAGTCAACAGCAAATGAGTATTGCAGGGCAGCCACCGCCGGTCCTTTCACCCTCAGATGAGTGTCGCGCCAACGTCTGAAATTCTTTCCGCCGTCGATATAGCGGTCGGCAATGTTCATTCCTCCGATATAGCCCGTGTCGCCGTCGATCACGGTCACCTTGCGGTGATTGCGCCAGTTAATGCGGGTTGCAAACGGCGGAAACGCCACCCTGAAGAAGGGATGGATCTCGATTCCCTCGCCACGCATGCGCTTGTGAAATCTCCGCTTGACGTGAATAGAGCCGATATCATCGTAGATCACCCTCACCTTCACACCCCGGCGGGCAGCGCGGATAAGGGCGTCGGCCAGACGGTTGCCGGTGCTGTCGTTGTCAATGATATAATACTGAACATGGACATATCTTTGGGCACTGTCAATATCAGCGATAAGGGTGTCTATCATTTCAGCGCCGTCGGTAATCACCTCAATATCATTATCTTCATAAAGAACAGCGCCGGTGAGCGCACGCGCCAGTCTGACATGCTGCCGATTTTCAACCGACAGGTGCGACTGCTGCCGGGCTGATGATGCCGGGGTTGCCTCTACGCTTTTCAGGCGGCGCTTGTTTCGCCGTGAGATCATGCGCGTGTTCTTGATGCTGCGGCCGAAAAAGATGTACAGAATTAAACCTCCGACGGGAAACAGGATCAGAACAGTGATCCACGCAAGCGATTTCAAGGGATTACGGTTTTCGCTGAGGATAATTCCAACAACGCTCAACACCGTAATACAGTAGGCCACCACTATTGACCAGTAGAGCCATCCCGACTGATAATATTCGCGGAGCAGATCAAGCATCGTCGCAAATATAACCAA
>CAZKXM010000045.1:0-15755 GCA_964556785.1 uncultured Bacteroides sp.
ATGCAAGGATTCTGTTCCGAATGAGCAATGGCGAGGTGGTAAAATCTTATACTGATGATGTGCCGGACTGGGCTAGAATCATCCTTCCAAAATAAGAAACGATGAAGTAAACGATATAATTCTTAGTTAATTGAAATCCCAAATTTGAACCATAAATAGCTAAATTACTAATAATCATATATCGTTATATTTCAGGAAGTGAAATAACACAACATAATTCAAATATAATCCATCAGAAAGGGTTGCAGTCATTGCGATTGCAACCCTTTCTTGATGGACTATTCGATATAGACTGATGCTAATTATCTGTTTATTTTGGCAGATTCTTCTGTAGCACCTAATCTCAGACACACATTTTGAAAAAAGTTCCTAACTTTGGTTAATTACAACCTCCAATTTTTGCGATAAGATCCCGACATATCGCATAAGAATTTTTGACAAGATTCCTCTCGTGACAAAAATGGTGGTATTGCCCTGTCACTATTCCTACGTTCATCCGATTGTTTCTGGCTATTTCCTTTAACCGATTTGCGGCTGCGTACGGGTTCTCAATATCAGAAAATGCCTCAATGGGAGAACTCCCATTCCACAATGCCTCGGTCGCATATTGGTTAGCTTCTGTTTCTTTTTCATTATTGACCATTATGCTTCTATCCACATCAATAAAACTCTGAGTACTATCCTGCTCAAGGTGAAGCATAATGTGTCCCAACTCATGCATAATTGTGAATGCGAAGTTATCAATTCTGTTCATTCTCTGAGTAGATACAATCGTGGGATTGCTGCCACTCCAGAATGAGAACCCATCGACAGGCACTTTGTCAAGTCTTTTTTCCCCGGATATGAATTTAACGCCAAAAGTATTTAGCAACTTCTTAGTTTTCTCGATTACATCGGTATTGGAGAAGAACACTGCATTCAATTTTCCTATCAGTTCAGGAATTCGATCAGGCATAAATTCAGCATCCAGTGTCATGTTATTGCTCACATGTCTGACAATAGTAATCCAAGTGAAGATATTTGATTGATCCGTCTGTACCTTTTCTGATTTTTTGAAGCATCCGGCGAAAGATACAAACAGTCGATCTAATTGCTGGACATCTGAGATTCCGAGTGTCTCCATAATCAGAGCAATATTCTTCTCAAAATCTGAAGAAAACTCCAATCTCTTTTTCAATGCGCTCAAATTCGTATGAGTTCGCAATTTATTCCATATCTCAATAGCCGCAGTTCTGGATTTTATTTCTTTTCGTTTTATTTCAAGATCATGTTCATTTTGAAGCCTAAGCCAATCGGAAGCTTTTAGGCTTCCGGGTAGGGCTGCTTCAAGAAGGATTGCGATTTCAATAGTAATGTCTTTACTACCAGCGATAATACCGTTTATCATCGGGGCCGACTTTCCAAGAACCGAAGCAAGTTCCCTCTGCGAAAGCCCATACTCTTCCAACTCGCCTTTTAAGACAGTTCCGGGATGAGGAGAGAGTGTGTAATCTTGCGGGTTAATAATGTTCATGCCAAAGGACCTTTCTTGTGAAATCATTTGCAAATATAATTATTATACAGTAGCTCGCAAAATCAAAATATGATAACCTGAGGGTGTACACTTTTTATAAAGATATTTCGCAAAAGACTTGACTTCGCCAAGGAGAATTCTTAACTTTGTAATCGATAATCGTTTCACCTATGAAAACAAGCTAAGCATATTAAAGACGAGAGTGACACCGGTGCGACCAATGCCACTCTACGAGATTCGGTCGACAATCTGTTGCGAACTTCCACATTGCTACAACAGAAGGTCTGCTTTATAATCTTACAAAGATAGTCTTTGCTCGTCTAACTAACAAATCGGTCGCGTTAAATTATTACTGTTACCCTTTAATTTCCCAAAAAATGACCGATTTTAAAGATTCCGGTTCACTCTTCCATGAGGAAGAATTAGGAAAAACGGGAGTGGAGCCGCCCAAATCCACACAAGATAAACGAATCGTATTCCACGAACGATACCTTGGACTAAAAGAGTCCGAACAACGAAAAATGCGGATTCTTAATAAACACCTTCTGCCAAGTGAGACTGTCACTGAAGGAGAATTTGAACTTCCCAAAGTAAGACCTTACTCAGGTCCACTTCCCGATGTATTCATTCCTTATAGCGCGAAAGTGTGCTATAATTCCCAATACAAGGGAGTTTATTGTCATATTGATGATAGTGGATTTGGCGCTACATGGACACGTCCGGTTGTTGCTCTCAAAAAAGTCGGTCGATATATGGTGGCAATCGCTCCCGATCACACATTATGGGTGGACGCGTTGAAGTGTGAGAATATCGAGCAACTCCGTAAAACACGCACTACACAACTTTTCTGGCAAAACAATGGCGTGCAAACCATCCAGACTGCATCATGGGGCGATGCCGATTCTATAATGACCTATGCATTTGACGGACTTGCCGAATATAGCTGGACCTCGATAGGACATCAACATGTGGGGAATAAGATAGAGCAACGTCTTTTCAAATTCGGAGTACAGACACTTGTGGAGAGGAAAAGACCGCTGGGCCTTATCGTTTTCGGTGCCCCTCTTGGCTTTGATCCTGGAGTCCCAGTGATAGTAAAACCAAGTTTCATCTCTAAACTCAGAAGACTATGAAGCAAAAAGAAACAGCTGAAGACTGGAAATATCTTGCGGACACGCCTGAAGGATTCGATGCCGCAATTAAGGGCTCCGTTTCAAAAAGTGAAAAAGAGTTCTTTGAAAAGCTCCGACATAAGATTCTTCATGAAACAGCATTTAGCAATGATGTGCTGTTGAAGGATGATGAGAATGATGATGCCATTTATATCATGCGTGTGGGAACCGATGACATTATGGTGGGTCACAACCTTACGGTAAATGGAAGTGAACATGAGGCTGTCGAACTGGCCGGGGTGTGCTTTGCTATGTCATATGACCTTTATGATTTTCTCGGTTACCATATAACTCTTCAAGAGTGGTTGCGGAAACGAGACTATCGGGGCATAAGATATGACCGCAATAATGACTATATGTAGTATGGGGCTTCAACGTGACTATAATGAAGCTGGTGGTTTCTCAAGATACCTTTACTATCAGGTTGGTGAAGCCATCACCACATCCAATGGTATTGTTGCAAAATAGTGGCAAAAGAGAATGGTACTCCGTTTGACGGACTGCCCACATTTTCCAAATCGAGCGAAGTTTATCTGAAGGCAGATAAGGATGGTAACGTAGTTCAAGCCAGAATCTATAATGACAGAAAGCCTGTTTGTGATTTTGATTGGGACCATTCACACCAAAACGCTAACGGAGAGAAGTTTGAAAAAGGGGTAGTCCATGTACAGGAGTTTAGGCAAAATTCAAATGGTGCATGGGAGCGCCTGAGTAAAGAGGCCCGTTACATGTCTAACGATGAAATTGAACGTTACGGAGAACTTTTGCGAAAGTTAAAACCAGATATTAAGTTCCGCCCTTAATATGTCCGTCCAAAATTCTCCTATGAGGTATTATCTACCTCTATGTCCCAATTAACGGTGAAATTCAGGCACAATAGAGGATGTCTTGTTCCCTGATGAAATTCTCTATTGTTGCCGTGTAGTTATTGGGTTGGTGCTGATCGCAGATCTTTTAAATAGCCACATATATGGTTATGCAGCAATAAATCCATCAAAAAGGGTTGCAGTCATTGCGATTGCAACCCTTTTTTGATGGACTATTCGTTTTATTGATATATGGACGACGGCTACATTCAGAGAATTAACAAATATTAGGATGTAAGAATCCTATATTTGCTCTTTGTGTGCGTTAACTTTGCTTTAGCAAGGCAAGATTATGAACCATCGCAGCACAACAGTTATTACTGACCATAGAGAGGAAGTGACGGCACAAGCTCCCGTAATTGTGTCGGCGAGCAGAGCTACGGATGTTCCGGCTTTTTATTCTGACTGGTTCTTCGACCGATTAGGGAAGGGGTATGTGAGATGGCGCAACCCGTTTAACGGCAAAGATAGTTATGTGTCGTTTGCCGACACTCGTTTTGTTGTGTTTTGGTCAAAGAATCCTGCCCCTATCATTCCGTATCTTCAAAAGCTTAGGGAGCGCGGAATCGGGTGCTATGTGCAATATACGCTCAACGATTATGAGAAAGAGGGCATTGAGTCCAATGTGCCTGAGTTGCATCACCGCATCGACACTTTCAAACGTCTCGTTGACACATTGGGAAATGGCTCGGTTGTGTGGCGGTTTGACCCTCTTGTTTTGACCGATAGCGTTTCGGATGAATCCCTGCTTGAAAAGATTGCTAATATCGCGGATCGCTTGCGCGGCTACACAGAAAAACTCGTTTTCAGTTTTGCCGATATCGCGTCGTATAAGAAAGTTGGGAGAAATCTGATGCAGGCTGGAATAAAATATAAAGAATGGGACTATGAATCGATGTTGAGCTTCTCTGAAAACCTCGCTGAGTTAAACAAATCATGGGGATTTCGACTCGCTACCTGCTCTGAACCGATCGCCTTAGAACAATTCAACATTGAACACAACAGGTGCATAGATCCCGAACTGATAGCCCGTCTGGCTCCTGACGATGCAGATCTTCAAAACTTTCTTTTCAACGCACGCACTGACAGGGGCCAGCGCAAGCATTGCGGCTGCATATTGTCAAAGGATATCGGCGCCTATAACACCTGCGCACACGGCTGCGCATATTGTTATGCCAACACGTCGCCTCATTCAGCACTGGCTAACTATCGCCGCCACAGTCCCGAAAACGACTCAATTCTTTAGGCCCTTACATAGCACACAGCAAATCGCGCCTGAGGCGGGGTAAAATTTAGGGCGGGGATTGCGGATTAAAAATAAAATTGTAATTTTGTCGGCGCAGACCGCCTGCAGGAGCCCGGTCGGGGCGAGAGCGGCGGGATGTAAGCGCGGAGCAGTGCGTTCTGCGCAGACATATATAAAAAGGCGTTTATCGGCGCTCTTTCTTGGCGTTCTGAAATCTGGAAAATTTCAATCTCAGTCAAGAATGAAGCAAACGGTAGATAGCTTATGTGGTATGTAGATTATGTAAAAGCGAGCGCCATGGCGTTGGCTACGACACATAATTGCATAAACTGCGTGAGGCTTCTGCATGTTTGCTCGTTCAACTGAGATGGGCATTCCAGAGCCTCAGAACGTGGAACGAGCAACGGGTACAGCTCTCACGCAATTCTTTTTAATTGATCAACCATTAGGAGAGCGATGGAATATTCAGGTGATGAAACGGAGCAACATTATCTGAGTATCTCAACACTTCATGCTCCACCCTAAAAACCAATGGTTAAAACCTTTCACCTATCACTGTGCATGCTCCTGTGTATGCTGTTCTCGGTTGCAACTTCGTCGTGCAGCAAGGATGACAAAGATGAACCCGCCAACCCCTCATCAAACTCAATTGTAGGCACATGGGTTAACGACGATTCAGAGGTAGATTACAGTGACATCTACACCCTCGTCTTCAACAGTGACCACACCGGTTACATCCGTAACGACTATGGCTCGCGCTCATCACACACAACTCAGATGAACTTTGACTGGTCACTGACCACAACAAGCTCAGGACAGTATCGTCTGGCAGTCATTTACAAGTCAGGCGACCGTTATATGGACGGACCCTTCGGAGATGGCTATGCTCAATATGAATGCCTCGTGACAATCGCAGGAAGCACTCTTTCAATTCAGACGGGCGACAACACAGTGATGCTCTTCCGTCGCAGCAAATAATCTAATACTATTAAACAGGTAGGAGGCTGTCTATTGTTGATTGTAGACAGCCTCCCTCCGTTTGTCATATCTCCCGGTTCTGATTGTAATTGCCGGTCCTGACGGGGTATGTACCTGAAGTCAGTCGGGGAGAGTCAGGGTGTCGCCGGGTTGCAGCGGGGTGTAAGGGCCATCCTTTACCTCAAAGATCGATGAGGGCTCGATTACGTTGATGCCGTGCCATTGTCCGGCGGGAATCTGAACGCCGTAGTTTCCGATCAAGGGGTCAAGGTGATGTCGCTCAACGGCCACGCCGGCGTCATTGTAGAAAGTCACAGTCATTTTTCCCCGCAGCAGGATATATGTCTCGGCCGTGTGACGATGTCGGTGAACCGGGAGCACTGTTCCAGGCAGAAGCACGTTGATAAGCCGCTGGGCTTTGGCATCGAGACTGTCGTGGAGGTTGAAGTTCATGCGTAGACGCGGACTTTCGGCGGCTTCCGAACTCACCTGATCAAGAAGATGGTTATCGATTTTCATTGTAGATGCGCGTTAGTTCATCCTGGACAACGCTGAGGGAGTAGCCGGCGGCGATTTCGCGGTTGCGGTGTCCCATTTCGCTGCGCTTCGCGGGATCGGCGATCAGCTTCGACAGTGCACCGGCTATTTCTTCGGGGCTGGAGGGATTGAACAGGTAACCGTTATGATCGTCGCGGATAACGTCGACATTGCCGCGTATGGCCGATGCGATCACCGGGAGGCCGCCGGCCATTGCCTCGAGAACCGACACCGGGAGGCCTTCGTGATATGAGGGGAAGACAAAAATGTCGGCACTTGCAACCATAGAGGGAATGTCGGAGCGATAGCCTGCAAGTCTAACGTGCGATTCAAGGCCGAGCTCAGCAATGAGTTCACGGAGAGGGCCCTCGAGATTCCCAACGCCGCATATAACGTAATAGGGCCTCTTATCGGCCGGAATCATCGCAAGCGCTTTTATCGCTGCAGAATGATTCTTGTTGGAATTAAGTTCGCCTACCGACAGCAACAGCAGTGCATCTGCCGGAATGCCTAACCCTGAACGGATCGTCTCTCTGACGCTGGCTGGGGCAACCTGCATTCGCTCGATGTCAAGACCTATCCCGTGGACAAAACGGGCCGTGCGGTTGTTCCAGAGCTGAAGGTAGTGCATTTCCTCGTTGTTCATGGCAAGGTTGCGGTCCATCCCGGAACAGATCCAACGTTCGAGAGGCTTGTAGACCAACTGCGATTTGAGTGAGCTGCCTTTGTAGAACGACATGCCGTGGGGCGTGAAGATAAACACCGATCCGTTCTGAGCCGGTTTGCATAGGCGCAGCAGAATGCCGCCGGTTTCGGTGTGGGTGTGGACCAGGTCGAAACGTTCCGTTTGCAGATACTCCTTGAGCGCGGGCAGAAGCCTGATGTTTTTCATCAGCGAGCCGCGGCAAAAGGGGAGCGACTTAATCCTGATGCCTTCCGAAGTGCATTCACGGGCAAATGCCGTGTTGTGAACCTCGGGCCCCTCGCCGTCGGTGAAGTTGGCGAGCAGGTGAACCTCGTAGCCCGACTCAATGAGCGCCCGGATGTTGGCCTTGTTGAAGCGGCGGTGGACCGAGCCCATCGGCGCCATCAAAAGAGCTTTTTTCATGTTATTTGAAGCTTTCCCAGTTTTTGATCACTTCCTCCCAGGGCCCGGGATCGTTCTCGTTGTAGATGTAGGTGCACTTGGCTTTTTTGAAATCGGCGAGCCATTCGGCAAGAGTGATCTTGCCGGTGTCGACACGTTTGCCAAAGTCGATCACCTCCGACATAGAGGTGAAGTCGGCAAAGTCCTTGCGGTCGGCCGGATCGATGAATCCGTTGTCCATCCCTTTTATCCAGAGATATGCCAGCGGCATGCCTGCCACAAGGCCCGTGGGGTTCCATGCCGATGCGCGGAAATTCGTTTCCATGAAGTAAAACGTTCCGTCCTTATCGATCAGAAATTCCACTTCAAAAATTCCCTCGAAGCCAATCTCCTCAAACATTGCATGAAGTCGCCGTTCCATGTCGGGGTTGCGGAATTGGGTGACGTCGTGAAACGGACTGTAATAACCCTGAATGAGATATTTCCACGTCATCTGTGTGACGATCTGCATCTGCTGTCCATGATTGATGGTGTAGCCTTCGAGAGCCATCTCGTTCTGCTTGTCGACGAAATGCTGCAGCATTATCTGCGGGCTGACGATTTTGTCGATCGCCGCCCGGAGCTCGGCCTCGTCCTGACAGATGAACACGTCGCTTTTCCAGTTGCCGGAATTGGGCGAGATGTCTTTTGTGATTACGGGATAGTGCAGATTGCCGGGAATGGGGTCGGATTTGGTGACTACATAGGAGTCGAGCACATTGAATCCGTGTTTTTTTGCCAGCTGCTGGATCACATACTTGTCCATAAACCGGCTAATGCGTCCCTGAGCGCCGGCATTGAAGGCGATAAAGCGATCTTTCCACTCATCAAAACGCATGTCGAAATAGCCGGTGGTTTTGTCGTCGGAGAAAATCAGGAACGGACGGTGGGCACGGTCGAAGTGGCCATACTCGCGCATAAGCAGCTCATAGCCTTCTTCAACCGAGTCAACTCTGTGGAGCCGCGAGATATATTTGCTCTTTGTGGCCACCTCGTAGCGTCGTTTGACCGAGATATACACCGGCGAGATGCCCATCTCGCCGAGGCTGCGTATCTGCCCCAGCGGATTATAGTGTTCGAGGGCAAACACGATACACAGATGCCCCTTGTAGTTATTTGTCATCAGAAAGGTGAGTATGGATAACGTGTGACAGATAGTTGAGATGCTGTTCGGAGTAGCGCTGATCGATGGTGACGGGAATAACGTAGCGCGACATCCAGTGCTCGAATGTGTCGGCAGGCTGTTCATCGCAGATGTAGCTCCACCAGTGGCCCTGGAAGTGCTTCGCACGGAGGAGGGCGTCGAGCAGGCCGTCGTTTTCAACCACCAGAGGGTAAACCATCGGCACTGTGGTGTCGTCGAAATATCTCAGCGGGTCAATCATGTTGATCGATCCGAGCAGGCGGTGAGCTGTCAGGAAGTTGCGTTGGCGGGCCTCGATGATCCCGCCATAGTCTGTGCCGTCAAGAATGGCGCGTGTGAGCGGCGACATCAGCATTATTCCCTCGGAGTCAATGCGTTCTTCATTGAGTTTGCGGGCGCTGTAGCCTTTGCCCTCACATCCGTGCTCAATGCGGGTGAGAAGAAACGCTGCCGTGTCTGACGAATAGCCTTGCGGGTAGTCACCCAACCCTGAGCCCGCACCGGGGCCGATAACGTAAGCGCCGTCGGGCACACCGATAAACTTACGGCAGGAGTAGACATTGAGCGCGCCTGCCACCGGATCGCAAAAAAATGCCTGACAGTTGTCGATTATCGGGTGGGCCATGCCGGCGGCGAGCTCGCTCATGCGCCGGTGTGACATTATTCCGAAATAGTTGACCAGCAGCACTGCCTCGTTATCGCCCGGATTGAGATCAACGGGGTTGAAGCGCTCGTCGATGCGATAATACTTGATCACGGCGCCCTGCGAAGTCAGGGCATCGCGCACCGAGTCACACTGATACACCGGAATCCATATCGTCCGGCATCCGCTCACCCTCAGCGCATGGCAGATGGCCGATCGGCCGGTGTTGAGGCGGGCCGTGTCGGCCGAGGCTTTGTAGTGCTCCCGTCCTTTCGGCAGCTGAAGCTCAATGAAACTCCCGATTTCCATATCTGTCTGTTTCAGGGATTGCGGATTATCTGATCGTCGGTCATTTTCGGAGCGCGCACCGAATCGTCGGGGCGCTCGAAACCGAATATGATCTTCAGGGTGGTGACAAACACAATCCAGTCGAGCTTCGGCGACCAGTTGCGAACGTAGTAGAGGTCGAACTCGGCCATCTGCCGCCGGTTTTCCGACTCTCCCTCATGGATCGCCTCCCAGCCGGTTATTCCCGGCCGCATCGACTGCCGCTCATGCTGCTCGGCTGAGGTCATGACCAGCATCTCCTTGGGCAGAATGGGGCGCGGCCCGATAAACGACATGTCGCCCTTAAGGATGTTCCATATCTGAAACAGCTCATCGATGTTTGTGGCGCGGATAATCCGTCCCCACCTCTTGAGGCGCACTTCATCGGGCAGGAGATTGCCCTGAGCATCGCGCTCGTTGGTCATTGACCGGAGCTTGAGCAGCGTGAACTCCCGGCAGTTGCGCCCCACCCGTGTCTGTCGGAATATCGGTGAACTGCCTGGCGATGCTATCGCCACGGTGATCATTCCGATCAGCAGCATCAGGCATGCCGGGACAAAGAGGATCACCGCAAGAATAATGTCGGCCGCGCGTTTTAGAAAGCGTCCCATTGGTCAGAGTCGTCTGAGTGCTGTTTCGAAAGCTTCGGCATAGTTGCATCCCGCCTGACTGCCGCGCCATGCAGCCAGCCCTTTCATGGCCTCGCCGCTGCGCGGGTGAGGGTAGGGACGCATAACGCCGCGATACATTCCAAGGGCCTTGATCTTAGTGTCGATGCCATCTTCGCCGATCTCAACATAGGTGTCGGGGCGGAATGCGTTGAACGTCGTGTTGACCCCCCAGTCGGTTGCCGACCCCACCTCCATAAACCAGAAATCGCTGATGGGCTTGAATGCCGGATTGCGCTGGAAAAGGCGGATGGCTTCCTGACACGCCATGCTCGTCATGAGATGGTCGTTGTTGGTGTCGCTCGAGTGATGGGTTATTATGATGTCGGGTTCGGTCTCCTTTATGGCCTGTTCGATAAACTGCACGAGCTTGATGTGGGGCACGGTGTTCATCTCGATGTTGGGGAATGTTCCCTCGAAAGTTTTGTTCACCCCAAGCAGGGTGGTTGCCGAGTTGAGGTCGGCGTCGAGCTCCTCGTCGCTCGGACGGAAAGCGCGCGCCTTCGCCTCGGTACACATCACGCACACATCAACCCGATTGCCCTGGCGGGTCCATTTGTAGATCGATGCTCCGGCTCCGAGCACCTCATCGTCGGGGTGAGCGACAACGATCAGAATGTTCATATTGACAATTGATATAAGGGTAGGTTTGATTTACTGATGAATAGAAGCATAGCCAGGCAAGCTATGATGAAAGCTGCATTGGCCAGCTGGCGATTGTTGTAGAGAGCCAGCGCGCGCGGCACCAGCACTGTGTCGAACACACAGAAATAGAAGGCCACGCGCGACATCTCGGCAAGCATCCCCGCCATCGACTGAAACACCATGCCGATCGTTGCCAGAATAAAGAGCAGCGAGTTCGACCGGTTGCGACCGGTGAGCGTCTTGAGCTTGAACAGCGCGATAATGTAGAGCGCAATCTGGATAATGAATGCCGTTGCGTTCTGACTGCTGTTGTAGACGGTGCCGTAGTTCTTGAAGCGCTCGTTGAACACCATCGCCGAATATTTCACCACGGCGTCGATATGAATGTTAGCCGTCACGATAAACAGCAGCGGGAACAGGAACAGAATCCACCACCTGATCTTCAGCTTGCGCAGCGGGTAGGCTAAAAGAAACATCACCACGGAATTATGGAAGGTGTAGGCCACGGCGATGCAGAGCAGAAACTTGAGCAGCTTTGACTCGCGCAGATATTTGAACGATATCATCACCACCGAGATCGCTGCAGTCTGGCGTATGCCCGCCACAAAAAATGCGAACAACCCGAGCATACACATCACAATGTAGGCCTCAAGATATTCCACCGGAGTGCGCAGATTGTTCTTTAGCAGACAGTAAAGCCCGGCAGCCGGGAAAAGAGCCCACGTCAGCAGAAAGAACGGATAGCTGTCGGTGAACTGGCCCACGAGCCACGTAATCGCGGTGTAGCCCGGCTCGCGGTCGGCGGGCAGATCCTTCAGCAATGTCGATCCCTTGATATTTGCGATCTCGAGAAAAGCCCTTACGTAGCTTGGAGTGTCGGTGCCCACCGTGGTGTCGCGCAAACCGATCAGAAGCCACAGAAGGATGATCGATACTATCAGATAAACCCGCGATGTCTGGCGCTCGTCAGGCAAAAGCAGCCCCAGCAGCAACAGCGCGAAAAAAACGAAATAGATGGTCATGAGCTGAGATTAAGCATCTTTTGAATCAATGCACTGTCTCATTCGTGACAGGAGAAGATGCTGTGAATGGTTTTTTAGGGCGGTTTCCCGCTTATTTTTTAAGGACTCGTTAATAATTTCAGGATTGCGGTAAATGCTTTCCAATAGCTTCTCTATCGACTTCTGTGAGTCGGCAAACAATCCGATGTTCGAGTTGATCAGATAGCTTACAGAGGCGATGTTTCGTGGACCGTAGACAATCAGACCCGAGGCTGACTGGAGATAGTCGATGATTTTTGTTGAGAACGACAGGCGGGTGTTGGCGATGTCGCTTTTTTTGAAAGATTCTATAAAAACCGTGAAATCCGTCTCATTGAGAATTTTTACGATCTCCTTATAGGGGCGCGGAGGAAAGATGAAGGAGTATTCCCTGTTATCCAAGAGCTTTTTGGTCTTTTTATCAACAGTGCTGTTTGAATATATAGACAGCTTGAATATGTTGCCGAATTTTTGATTCACATTGTTTATGGCATTTGCCACGGTGATGAGCATCCGGTCTCTGCCATAAAGCAGATTCCCCGCGTAGACAATTTCAAAAGGTTGAGAAAGTTTACGGTCGATGGTTTGTGGTAGGGAACATGTTTTGAACTGTGGGAGAAAATGGCGGTTGAAAATTCCAGAGTATTCATCACATAGTTCATGTGAACCTCCAAGAAGCAGATCAGATTTGGAAACAGACTGGCGCAACACTGACCGCAACTTTTTCTGATATATATAGCTCAGAGGCATTCGGCTTTTGTAACCATACATATCGTCACCGAAGAATAATGCGATCTTAGCTTTTGAAATCGCCTGACAATGCCACAGCAAACGGTGCATGTACCAGTTATTGTGGCCGTGCATGTAGATGATATCAGGGTTAAATTCGGTTACGAATTTATTAAGTGCGTCTGATTTCCAATTATTCAAGCTCCAGATGAGCTCACGGGCAAAGAGGAAGGAAGATGGACGCCATTTGTGGAAAATCAGATGCTTCAAAGAGCTGAACCTGGAATTCGTCATGTGGCTTTTAGAGACTGCAGGTTCAGGAGTCTGCTCGTGTCCACAGGGTTGTGAACGGTCAATCAGGGATCGGATTATGTCTTTTTCGGTAACTCGGAAATATTTCTTGCAGAGAGTGTTTTCAATCGCTTCTTCGCGGCAGAAAATGTTGGCGAACTCCACCTCGTCATTGGCATCACCAAAAAAATTTGAGAAGGTGTTTCCTGTAGCCATAGAATTATTCCAGGCATTCAGGGAGATCGTAAGAATCCTCATTTTACGTAGTTTCTCAGGTCAGAGACAATCTTTCGGCGGTTTTTCGCGATCCTTGTTTTAAGTTCGGCAAGTTTCGTCCTGTAAACAGCATCATTAGCCACCATACGGTCAAAAGCTTCACATAGTTTATCGCCACAGAGATCATCAATATCGACAACATAGTCTTCCAGGCCGTTATCACGCATGATTCCCCGGGATTTATTGCCACCGTAAGCAACTGACACAGCTGGGACTCCCGAAGCGATTGAGAAAATTACAGAGTGAAACCGTGTTCCCACAATATATTTGAATTGTGAATAGAGATGTTTCAATTCGCTACAATCGTAAGAACTATTGACAATCACCTGATATTCACCGTCGGGGAGCCCGGATGTGATGGCCTGAATGCTTTTTAGATCGTCTTCGTGGGAATTTATGGCAAGAGTGTGTTGCACAAACACAGGCATAAAACCTTTACTGAAAATATGCCGTGCAAGCTTTCTGAAACTGCCGAGATATGTTTCGTATAGCTCTTCTCCGTTCTTATGCTCGGGGAAACGGTAGGGGCGGGTGGTTATTGCAACGGCTGGACGCTGCGTTTCAGCCATTGAAATATCGACGTCTGACGGCTGAAGGTAAAACCCAAGATCGTCAGTAAGCTTGAACTCGATATCGGGGAAGTGCATGGTCATGTAGGCGTGAGAGATAGATTCACGGCACAGAACAAGCTCACAACCTTTAAGCGCTTTTCTAACTTGCCATTTGGCAGTGAAGCCATCGAGCGGTCCGAATGAATTAGGCATTACGAAAACCGGCTTGCCCAAGCGTTTTGCAAGATAAATTGGAAACAGATGAAAATAGAGGTAATAAGGTACGGTGATACCTCCGTAAGAGTGGATGAATCCACCGCCTTTGATGAAAACCGCGTCGGCATCACGGAACTTGTCGATTTCAGAGCGAGTTTCCTTGCTGAATATACGGCACAGCTTCTCTGATTTGGCAATAGCTAATAATGAAAGGGAGAATGCAAGGTCAATTATCGCCTGAACGCCCCACTTTACTTTTGTGACCAAGCCATATTGAATGTTGTTGGTCTTTTTGTTGCGTGATGGGTGTTTCAAAATAGGTGAAAAACACTTGAATCCTTTTTTTATGCTCTGTTTGGATAAAATCGGCTCGCTCTGGATAAAAAAATCTCCATCGAATCCTGAATCTTTGGCTAAACGGATAGTTTCCCAAACGAGAGCCTGATCGCCTCGGTTTAAATCGGTACAATCAGGAAGAATCAGTATTTTATGCTTTTTCATCAGTTAATTGGTGATAAATCTTTTCATACCCGGTGCTCATAGCCGCTTCCGAGTAAGTTGCAATAGCAAGATCTGATACCGATTGCCCTGAGATTGGAGAATCAAGGCGCTTTGCGATGCGGTGGATCAGGGTGTCGAGGTCGCCGTAGGTGACGAAGTCGGTGAAGGCGGGGAGGGCTATCGATTCGGGGCCGCCGGCTTTGAAGCCCACCACGGGGGTGCCGCAGCACAGGCTCTCGGCGGTGACCATCGAGAATGTCTCTCGGATGGAGAGCATGAGGGTGAGGGATGCTGCCGAGTAGAGGTCGGCGAGTTGATCCTGACTTTCGGCGCGGCCCAGAAGGGTGACATTTTCAGGCAGGGGGCCGATGTTGGCTCCCTGACGGGTGGCAATGATCAGAAAACGGGTGTCGGGGAGACGTCGGGCAATTTCGGGAATGAAGAAACCTCCCTTTAGATTGCCGGGATCAAGTGAGAAGTAGGGGGTTACGAACAGAATAGGCTTGCCCGTCCCCACGGCTGCGGCGGGAAGCTGAGGCCGGGGGCGGTGATGAAACACCGAGGTGTTGACTCCGTTGGGCACATACTCCACTCTGAGGCCCTTGAGGATCGCCGACTGGCGGGCGCGTTGCTGCAGCCAGGGCGAAACGGCCGTGACGATGATGTCGGCAGGATTGAATGCGGCAAAAGCGTCGCGCATAAGGCGCCAGGCCTTGTTGGCGCGATTGAAGAAAATCGAGCCGGTTTCAGCTTTATAGATGGCGCAGTTGCGGCACTCGGTGTGCCACTGCTCGCAATCGCACGCGTGGGTACAGCTGCCGGTGTGGAAAAACTCGGCGTGAAGGGTCACGACGGTCTTGATGCGGTGGCGCCCCAGGTGACGCAGCAGGCGGTAGATGTTGAGCCCGTTGCCGTTGACGCAGTGCACATGGACAACATCGGGGCTAAACCTCCGGATCTCGCGGTAGATACGCCGGTTTGAAAGGAAGATGCCGCCGAAGGGAATGCCGTCGATGCGTGAGCGGGCGCTGTTGAAAAGGTGTTCGGCCTTGGTGCACACCCGTTTTGCCGTGGGGTCGGCCGGGGTGTCGGGCGGAGAGGTGTAGAGAGTCAGCACATCGTGGCCCAACGAGCGGAGAATGCGGCTGTTGCTCTCCACCAGCTTGCCGGTCGATCCGTTGCCATACACGCAGTTGAGTTGCAGTATTCGCATTGACCTATCGGATCAGTTTTTGCGCCACACCATTTTGTTGATGACGGTGACGTATGACTGGATGATCTTGACG
>CAZKXM010000046.1:0-15684 GCA_964556785.1 uncultured Bacteroides sp.
AACGACAAAACCAAGCTTTCGCTTGGTTCTGTCATTCGCGGAGAGGACGAGATTCGAACTCGTGGTAGGATTGCTCCTACGTCAGTTTAGCAAACTGGTGGTTTCAGCCACTCACCCACCTCTCCGGGGAAAGCATCTGTTTTCAAATGCACGGCAAAGGTAGGGCTTTCTTTTGGAATTAGCAAATAATTTGCAAATTATTTTACCAATACTTTTTTGACTGTTCCGTCAGACATCCTCATGATGTAAAGGCCATGGGACGGTACTTCAGTAACAACCCGGCCATTAAGATCATACACGCCTGTGATTGAAACCGCATTGGTATTCACCGTTTCTATACCATCAGGTTCATCGGGTTTCTCATTAGGATTGGGATCCTCTTCAGTGCCTTTTACTCCTTCAATATTCGCAAACTTGCTCCAGACGGAGTGAGCTTTGTAAGCTTCAACAGCTTTCTCGGGCACGGAGAGGGTAGCATTTGTGTAAACGGTTGAGGTGAAGCAATCTGTCTCGGCAGCAGGACATGTCTCTGAATCGATGTTTACGGCTTTGATCTGATCACAGTTGGCAAATGTATTTGCCGGAAGTGAGGTAACTTCTGCACCGATATTTACTGTTTCAAGTCGCGATTTCTTTGTGAACGGCATCTCATTGATCTCCGTCGAGGCGCAGGTCCACGGACGGTTGAGATTGAGGGTCACGATCTTCGCTACGGGATTGTCAAAAGGATTGTCGGCATAGAGTCCCTGACCGAAGGCGTTGATACCGAAACGCAGAGGTGTCTCGGAAGATTCGAGTGTTACGGTTGACAGAAGATAGCAGTAGCTGAAAGCCTCTTCGCCAACTTCGTTGACCGATGCCGGAATTGTTACCTCAGGCAGCTTGCTAAGGCCGGCAAAAGCCATCTTGCCGATTGACGTTACGGTGTTAGCAAGTGTCAGCGATTTGGCTGCTGCGCAATAGTTGAAAGCTTCGCTCTCAATCACTTCCACTCCTTCGGGAATTACGATTTCAAGCAACTCTTTGTTGCCTGAGAAAGTTTCGCGATGAATGGTGCGCAACGACGAGCTGATGGTGAGTTTCTCAAGCTTCCAGTTGCCGAAAACACCGCGCGACTCAATTTCAGTTACGCTGTTAGGAACAACAAGTTCTGTTACTTTCATCATTTTCATCAGCGCACCCGAGCGAATAAGGGTCACAGTCTCGGGAATGGAGATAGATGTGATATCGAGGTCGAGCGCGAAGGCATCAGTGCCGAGTGCGGTAACGGTGTAGTCCTTACCGTCGTATGACACTGTAGAAGGAATCACAACGTCGCCGGATGCGTTGTCGGCGTTCGGACCTACCTCACAAGTCAGATCTGACTCGGAGAGCACAATGTAATCGAGGCCCTGAAAGGTAAACGTGTCTCCATCAGCAGCGCTGACTCCAAAAGATGCGCTTAACCCGATGAGGGCAGAAAAAAATATACGTTTCATTCGATTAAAGCGATTTATTCATGTCTGCGCAAAGTTAATCAATTCTTTGACAGAATCACACAACGGTATGAATTTTTAGTTGGGCAGATCGTCAAGAAGACGGAATGCGTAGGCGCGTCCGGCATCGATCAGCTCCGGACGGTGAGCGTCGCTGTTCACGATCATAGTGACGCCGGCGTTCTTCAGTCGGCCCAGATAGCGCTCGCGCGGGAAGATTCGGCCTGTAGAGTCTGATACTTTTGTATTGATCTCAACCGCTACACCGCGAGCTGCGGCGGAGTCGATCACATCACCCACATGGCTCACGAACCATGGTTCGTCCTCAATACCCGGCCGATACAGCGAAGCATTGCGTGCAATCTTATCGAGATGACCGAGAATATCAAAACCGCCTCTCTCAATCATCTCGAGAGTGCGGTTGAAAAACGAATCGACAACGTAACGGATATCGCCCTTAAACCGTTCCTGCATGTTGTTTCGGAAACGTAGGAAATTTCCGTCGACATCCACCGGCTGGCCATCTCTGTCGGCAATGAAGTGAACCGAGCCTATGCGATAGTCAAGCGGAAGACTTTGAAAATATTCGTGTGCCGGACCCCAATCTTTGCCTAAATAGTCGATCTCCATTCCGGCGAGAAGCTCGATCTTACCGGAATAGTCGGTTTGAAGCCTATGCAATTCAGTCAGGTAGGCCTCAACCACAGAGGCATCCATGTTGCAGGCCGAGGGGATGGGGAGTGGGGAGTGTGGCGAGAACCCGAGGGTGGAGTAACCGAGCGCTATCGCCGCTTCAACAAAAGCCCGCATGTCGGCCCGTCCGTCGCAGAACTGGGTGTGACAATGCAGATTGTAGAGCTTGCGGTCAACGAAGTTCGCAACGCACGATGTCATTTGACAGACGCTTGAGTTGACGTTTGTCTTGCTCGATTCTGTTTTCGAGCGAGCTTATTCGGGCATTGTCGGCCCGCTGCTGTCGAAGTTGCGAGAGTTCATCCTGTTCCTGTGACAGCTGGACGGAAAGTTTATGCCAGTCGGCGATAAGCTCACGCGCGTTGGCTGTCCTGAAGTCGGTTAGGCGTGTGAGGATGCGACCGTCGGGCATGGCAAACTCAAAATCTTTGTCGGCATGCTTTTTTCTGTTCAGGTTATTGAATGCCGAGAAAATTTCGGAGCGAACCTCAGTAGGCGCCATGTTAAAGGTTTTCAGCGAGGCCTGCTCTGCTAATCCGTCAGCCGTCGGGTCGATGTTGATACGCCTGTCAGAAGGCTTGAAGACAAATATCTTGACATGCTCCTCGTCAGTGTCACGGTCAGTTGCCCACCAACCGGCTCCCGTAACCTCGTCAATCGCCATCATAAAGTCGTTGGCAGGCGAGTTGTAAGGCATGCCTAAGTTCGATGGCTGGAGTAAGCTCCCGTCGGAATCGCGCCGGGCTATGAAGATGTCGAGACCTCCGAGCGACTGAGGTCCGTCGGCTGCAAAGTAGAGCGTGATGCCGTCGGCCATCAGAAACGGAGAGTAGACCTGTCCGTCGATTCCGTCACCGAAAATCGACGCACGGTTAAATAGTTCGACAGGGGCCTCTCTGCTTCCGTCGGAAAGGAGCGACGACTCCATTATTGAGAAATTGCCTGTCGACTCATCGCTCTTGGCCCATATCATGGTGCGCTCGCCCTCACTGACATAGACGGGCGACACTGCATCGGTTTCAAACGGGCCGAGGCTTTCTGTATCTGCCAAAAGGCCGGTTGAAGGATCGAGCTTGAACGCCCTGAAAAAGTCGTCGCGGTCAACTGTTAGAGTGTCGATTATTACAACATTTTCCACGCGCTCAATCATGTTGAGCCCCAGCTCGATTTTGTCGGAGAGCAAGGCAACACGGTCTGCCTGTTCTTCGGGCTTATACGGATTCTCCACGAGATCGGCACTGACCTGGTCGCGCTTGCGCTTTGCTTTATATGTATCAAGCAAGCTGCGCGCCTGATCAAACCGGTAATTGTCGAATGCCTCGCGGGCAGCGTCGTATCCCGATGTCTGCGCGCTGATCCCGGTAAAGGAAAGAGTGGATATTAGAATTGTCAGTAACAATCGCATCTGATGATCGTGTCTGTGGGTTACTCAACGGTAACTGATTTTGCAAGATTTCTGGGCTGGTCAACATCTCGGCCCTTGAACCGGGCGATATGATAGGCCATAAGCTGCAGAGGCACCGAGGCAATGATGGGGGAGAGGCACTCCATCACGTTCGGTATCTCAAGGCAATAGTCGGCCATCTCGCGCATTTTCTTGTTTCCGCTCGATGTAATGGCAACAACGTGGCCGCCTCGCGACTTAACCTGCTGAACGTTGCTCACGGTTTTTTCATAAAGAGAATCGTAAGGAGCGATGACGATCGATGGCATGCTGCTGTCGATGAGGGCGATCGGTCCGTGTTTCATCTCTGCTGCCGGATAACCTTCGGCATGAATATAGCTGATTTCCTTGAGCTTCAGAGCACCCTCAAGAGCGGTGGGGTAGTTGTAACCGCGGCCGAGATATAGGAAATTGTTGGCGTAGGTGAATGTGCGGGCGAGTTCGTGGATCTCGCCGTCGAGCTGAAGAATCTGTTTGATGATATCGGGGATGGTTTTCAGCTCGGTGGCAATCTTCTTTACCCGCTCGTCGGAAACAGTTCCTCTGAGCTGGCCGGCGCAGAGTGCAAGCAGCGCAAGCACAGTCACCTGACCGGTGAACGCCTTTGTGGAAGCAACTCCGATTTCCGGACCTACGTGGATGTATGTGCCAGAATCGGTTGCTCTCGGGATCGATGCGCCTACCACATTGCACACTCCGTAGACAAACGCGCCCTTGCTTTTAGCAAGCTCGATGGCCGCAAGAGTGTCGGCTGTCTCGCCGCTCTGCGAAATGGCGACAACGATATCCGTGTCACAGATATAAGGAGTGCTGTATCTGAACTCTGACGCATATTCAACCTCAACAGGCATCTGACACATTTCTTGAATCAGACGTTTGCCTATCAGCGCTGCATGCCATGAAGTTCCGCAAGCAACAATCACCATCCGTTTGGCGTTGATAAACTTTTCTTTGTTGTCAAACACGCCCGACAACACCACCTTTGAGCAATCGTCGGTGATGCGTCCGCGAAGGCAGTCGCGAATTCGGTCGGGCTGTTCGTAGATCTCTTTCAGCATGAAGGTGTCGAAACCTCCCTTTTCCAGTTGCTCGACACTGACGCGGAGTGTCTGTATGTCGAGGTCGGGATGCGATCCGTCACCAAGTGAAATCAGTTCGATCTCCTGGCCGCGGCGAATCACAGCGAGCTCGTCGTCGCCCAGATACACGACCTTGTCGGTAAACCCTACGATCGGAGTAGCGTCAGAGGCAAGGAAAGTCTCCCCGTCGCCGATTCCGAGAACCAGCGGGCTGCTGCGGCGTGCAGCGATCAGGGTGTCGGGATTATCGCGCTCGATTACCGCAATGGCAAATGCACCGACTACTTGTTTCAGGGCTTCACTGACGGCATCGACAAGCGAACAGTTATTGGTTTCGCGGATATATTCGATCAGCTGAACAAGTACCTCAGTATCGGTTTCACTGACAAACTTGCATCCATGCTTTTCAAGCGCTTCCTTAAGCACCGAGAAATTTTCGATTGTGCCGTTGTGGACAAGTGCAAGGCGGCCGTCGTCCGACACCTGCGGATGAGCGTTTATGTCGTTAGGCACACCGTGCGTGGCCCAGCGGGTGTGTGCGATTCCGAGTGTTCCCTGATGATTCTTCCCCTCTACTGATGCTTCGAGATTGGCAACTTTGCCTCTTGTTTTATAGATACGAAGTGCGCCGGCATTATCTTCAACAGCAATTCCAGAGCTGTCATAGCCGCGATATTCAAGTCGATGCAGACCCTGTATCAGAATGTCATAGGCAGGCCTGTGACCGATATATCCTACTATTCCACACATAATTAGTCGCTATGTAATAAAAAAAGGTTTGATAAGACAATAGCTTCTTTGCAGCCGGGTCATTGCCGACCGGCACCTGCAGAAGCGAAACAAGTTTATGCAAATTTCGCAAATAATCGGCAATTATCCAATTTCTCTGTCAATAATCTGGTAAAAATTGCATTATCATGCGATTTTCTTTTGTCAATCTAATTCTCTGAATTAACTTTGCTGGAAATTACTAATCGCTTCCGGAAGGTAGCCTAAACAATCGCATTTTTAGCTATATGAAGAAAATCTTTACTCTCATTGCGGCTGCAACCATTTTCTCCCTTGGTGCGCAGGCAGCATCTGATCTGAGCTATACCCGTCCTGACGGAACGCTCTATTTCGGTTTTTCGCAGTCACAGGCCAAGCTGGGCATGTCGATCGTGCTCGGTCCCGTGTTCTCGCCCGTCACATGGAACAACACATCCAATGTTCCCGGCGCTACATTCGAGTGGTCATTTCTGGGCAACGACAACCGCTATGAAACAGTGACCAATTCTCCCGACGGTCTGACATTCACCTACAAAACCGACTATTCATCCGAACTCGGACGCCGTAACAACCTGTTCCCCACACCTGAACTCGCTTGCCTGCTCGATGGCACCACAGAGGAGTATAAGCGCGGCAACTATTATCAGGCTGGAGGCACGACGGTTTACGTGACAGCAAGCGAAACAGCAAACTATGGCCAGACTGTGTTTGATGTTACCGAGGCTCCCAACGGATTGCAGATCGAGGTTGCCGGAACAAACACACCGGTGTTCGGCTACAATTCGCGTGTCAACGACTTCTGGAAGCAGAATCAGTTCGGTAGCGATGCAACCGATGCTGATCAGGCTTATGTTGACTGCATTATGAACCTCCACACAGCTCCCGCGGCACCCATTGTGATTAACGGCGCATGGATCCTTGCCAAAGGTCACGACATTCCCAACGATGCCAAGTTTACACTGGAGATTATTGGAGTGGAAAGTCCTGACAACTTCGCCGACGGCCAGGTTCTGGCAAGTGTCGAAATCCTTGGTGAGGAAGTGATTCAGCGCGCTGCCGTTTCAGGCACCGAGCGTAATCTCTGTCTCCCCTTTACTCTCGCTGAACCGCTGGTGATCGACAACACCGTTTGCAAATATTATCTGGTGACCCTTTCAGGTTTCCATTCGAGCGCTATTCCTTATTTCGCACCCCTGATGTCGACCGAGTCACAGCCCGACGGCATTGACTTCGGTTTCTATAGCCTTTATACCAATAAGGACGGTGTCAGCAAGACCGAGACAGTTCCCGTTGCAACCTACACTCAGAAGAAGCAGGCGTTCGCAATTATGCTCGATGCAGAGTGGCCCTGGCTCTACTGCACCGTTACTGATGTAAATCTGACCGATGTCGAGCCCGCAACTGTGAAGATGGACAGCTATTACGAACTTGCCGATCTCGAAGTTGAAGGTGCTCCTGCATGGCTCAAGATCGAGAAGAACGGACGTCTCGGAAGCACCGACCAGAACTATAACGTGATTCTTGACGGTGTTGTGAAATTCAGCTGCCAGAATCTTCCCGAGGACACAAACACTGCAACTGTTACTATCTCAGGCCCCGGTGTGAGCCACACATTTAATGTAACAGCAGTGAAGGTTCCTGACAGCATTGAAACTGTTGCAGTGGCTTCACCCGCAGTTAAGGCTGTTTACAATGTTGCAGGAATGCGTGTTGATCTTGAAAATGCAACCCCCGGAATCTACCTTCAGGAAATGACTGACGGATCTGTCCGCAAAATTGCTGTCAAGTAATCAATCATCGTTGAAAAACTATTAAGGAAGTGGCGTGGCCGAACAGGTTTCGCCACTTCTTATGTTAACACACCTTAACATCACATCGCTTGCCGTCACATGATATTTGCTTAATTTTGCATTGAAAAGGAGCAGTGCTCGAGTGGCTGAAGAGGCACGCCTGGAAAGCGTGTATACCCCAAAAGGGTATCCCGAGTTCGAATCTCGGTTGCTCCGCATCTCATTACCCCGTCGGCGATCAATACCGGCGGGTATTTTTTTATCTGCACTGCGGAGGCTCAAACAAATATGCAGTGCTAAGTGTTAAAAATTTATTGTTAACCTATATCTAATATGGACAAGAAATATAAAGTGTTGCTGGTGAACGGAAGCCCGCATGTGAAAGGATGTGTGGCACGCGCATTTGACGAACTCGAAACTACTCTGCACGAATGTGGTGTTGACACCGAGCGTGTGAATGTAGGCAACAAGGATATAAGAGGCTGTATTGCCTGCAATTTCTGTCGCACTAACATGCGCTGTGTGTTCAATGATGCGGTCAACGAAGTTGCGCCAGAATTCGCCGAAGCCGACGGTATTGTTGTCGGTACACCCACATACTATGCAGGCAGCAACGGACAGCTTCTTGCGTTTCTGGACCGTTTGTTCTACAGCACGGCCCTGTCAATAGATAAAACCATGAAGGTAGGAGCTGCGGTGGTTTCTTCGCGTCGCGCGGGAAGCACTTCGGCTTTCGATGAAATCAACAAATATTTCACGATCTGTTCCATGCCTGTTGCATCGTCAACTTACTGGAACGAAGTTCACGGGTTCACAGCCGAAGATGTTGAGAAAGATGCCGAAGGACTCCAGACAATGCGCAATCTTGCACGCAATATGGCTTTTCTGATTAAAGCAATCAGAGCGCAGAAGGAGGCCGAAGGAGGTGTGCCCGCGCAAGACCGAAGCAGTTTCTCGAGCTTCATGGACAGATATTGAGCTGCACTAAAATAATTACGGCTCCTCCTGTGCTGTCCCAGCGCTTGGAGGAGCCGTATTTTTTGAATGGTTGCAACCGTTTAGAAATTGATTTTCTTGGCAACCATGCTTTCTGATGTTTGTAATGTAACGATGTAGAGGCCTCGAAAAGGAACCCTGAGCGCACCTGAGGGCGATGTAATGCGGCTCTCGTGCACTTTGCTGCCGCTGAGATTGTAAATGCTCAGTAGTCCTTGCGATTCGGCGTTGTCATAGTTGATCGCACCGTTTTCAAAGTCTAATGAAAGATTGCGAGATTCATTCGGGATATTGATAATTCCTGAGCCCCGGTTTCCATCTCTGAGATTCCATCCCTCAACACGCTTTACCTGGTTGGGAGCGTCGCTGAAAGCCGAAACGCGTTCCTGAGCGCGTGGTTTGGCAAACACCCTTACAGAGGATGCCCAGGTTTCGTTTACGAAGATATCGAGTATCGAATGGTCGAAAAAAATGTTCAGTTTAATCGTTTCGCCTTTAGCCAGCTGGCGGGGAAGGGGACTGTGGTAGAACCCGTCGAACACTCCGCTATCATTGATAAGCCGGTCTACTTCTGTTGCGTCGACAACAATTTCATTATTAGCAGCGTCATAGTAGACCTTGAGCGATGACAGGCCGTCATCAAGAATCGAGAACCCGCATCTGCCGTTTCCTACCGAGAACTCTCCTGAAAGCTCTATGGCGCGACCTGAGATTCCGTCGATATCGAGTGTTCCGTTGAGTGTGAAATCACTTTGGGTAAACGCACCATCCTGTCTCAGCTCACTGATGTCTTCGAATGGTTTCTGACAAAGGTTACCCTGATTATCTAATGTCCATTCCCGAGGCAGGGAGTAGGCGTGGGCATAACCGAGGTCATAATTGGCTTGAGAGGGCAGTTTGTCGGGAACAATTCCCAAAGCAATGGTCTTACCGTCGTGCTGATACACAGTTGGCGACAGCAGTCCGAAGCCGTCGCGAGCAAAACCGTTCAGCTCAATCGAAGTCGGCATTGTTTTGTCAGGCGAGAATGTGCCGTCGGCATTGATGGTACCGGTCCAGTAAAGCGAAGCAACCCCTTTCGAGGTGTTTTGTGGAGTGACCGTGAAAATCCATTTGTCACCAATCTTCGTGACATTCGGCATCTCCCAGAATGTGCCGCATGTCGACGCATTAGAGCCCGTAAAGAATGTCTTGCCGTCGTTTGACCATGATTGTGTGGCAGGATTGTAGGCATGAAGGGTTGCTGTTCCTACACCGCCCTTGCTTGATCCGACAATGATGTAAGCTCCGTTATCAGTGCGGAAAAAGTAAGGATCGCGGAAATCATCAGAGAGGCCTGCAGGTCGGCCGTTGATTATAGGTTCGTTACGCTTGTTCCATGAAATAAGATTATTGCCGGCCGGATCAGCCTGCGCAATGACAGCTTTAGTGTAGTCAACGCCTGTATAGATAATTGAAGGTTTCCCGTTTGTCAACTGCGGATCGCTGAACACGCAACCCGACCAGCAGCCTTTGATATCGTAAGGCGCCCCGGGAGCAATAGCTATCTGCTCCTCGGTCCAGTCACACAGGTTCTCGCTCGTGAGGTGTCCCCAGTGCAGGCGTGCCATGAACGGTCCGTTGGCATTCTTCTGAAAGAACAGATGATAACGACCGTCGTAATAAGTCAAGCCATGGGTCTCGTTTGTCCAGTTGGCTGACGGCATACCATGAAATGACGGGCGCATATCATCGCCTTCAAACCGCGATGCAGGTACAATCAGATCAACTTTGTTTTCCGGCTTCCATGCAGCTATAGTAGCGGCATCAAGAGCATCGTTCCACACCGTGATGTCGTCGATTATGCCGTTGAATGATGTAAGGCAGAAGGGTCCGCTGAACCGCTCGTTGAAGCTTCGGCCGATTCTCAATCCTGTATCGGCCACTTTCAGATCGCCATTGGCTTTTGAAGTGGCAACCTGACGTCCGTTATTGTAAAGAACCGCAGAGTGGCTGTCACAGTCGACAACCGCCGTCAGGTTGATCCATTCATTTCTGGAAACGGGAGTATCTACCCTCAGTTCGAGGGGCCAGCCGCCTGCGTATGTCTTGAACGAATAGCGACCGTCAAAACCAAGGAAGAAACCGAATCCCGAACGCTCAGCGTCGTTGAGACAAGTGGCTAAAGCAACCTGTTCATCAGTATTTATGTCGATTTCTACTATAGGATAGGTCTCGACGGCAAACCACACCGACACTGTCATTTTCTTTGATCCGTCGGGAACAATGTTTCCCAAAGCGGCATCGATGTAGGTTGAATAGCCGTCAAATCGCAGCGCTTTACCGGCGGCTCCCGGCACATTCTCACCGGGGTTGACTCCAAATATTTCAAACGCTTCTCCTGAGCAGACTTCGGTAACTTTGCCTGCGGTGTTCTGCATGTTGAATCTGGCAACTTCATTCGAGCGGGAAATCTGAGTTGATGCCAGAGCCGGAAGCACGACAAGTGCCGACTTTATGACCGATGTAATTTTCATTGAATTATAGTGATTGAGATCTGATTGCAAAGGTAGTGAATTACCCCGACAGCTCAATTGTCTACGGTAGTTATCAGTGCTTTACCTTTGAATTTTTAGGGAATATTAAAATGCGTTCACACCCCGTTTCAGTCTTTAGAGTGTATGGTTAGATCTAAGGAATTGAAAAATGATCGGTTTTCGGGTGACCGATGCCGAATGTCTGTTCTAACCCGAAAACCGATCTGATGTAATGCTTACCGGATTACGGTTTTGGTTACCGTGTTACCGCGCTTAACGATGTAGACACCGGTTGTAGCAGCGGCAGGATTGATGCGGACACCATTGAGGTTGTAATATTCAGCGGGACCTTCAGTCATAGTAAAGCCTACACTCTCAATTCCGGCAGGAGCCATCGAAGCAAGATAGTTGATGGTGTTTGAGGTAAGTTTCTCGAGGTTGGAATGGTAAGCGTTGACGCCTGAACGGGGTGCCCATTCGCAAGCGGCCAGACCGTTGGCGATCACTGTGCCACGTCCGTCGGCGGGAAGGAATTCCACAATACCGGCCACACAATAATCCTGAACGTGGCCCCATGTGCCGAGCACAACGGCATTGAAATCAGCTTCAAATTTCTCGGTGGTGTTCTTGCCGTCAGAGGTGTACTGATAGGCGTTGAGGTCCCACATGCAGTTGTGGTCTTCGCGCCACATTTCAGTGCCGTTGCCTGTACCTTCCATCGGGAAGGTTGCTGTTACGAAGTTGGCATATTCATGACCGGCAGGGAGAGTTTCGAGACCGGCATAGATAGCGTGTGCGGTGTGGTCGTAAACCTGAGTTTCGTCAAACACACGGTCAGGCTCGGCATCGGGGAAGCATGATGCATCGTTCATTGCACCGATTATTCCCTGAATTGTCCACACATCGGTGCCGTTACTACCCTCGCCTGTTCCGACAATGCCGGGAGCGTAAGCCACGGGGAGACGGTCGAGTGAAACAACCAATTGAGTGGCATGCTTGCTCAGATAGAGGTTGCCGCCGTTGTTAAGGTAGTTCTTAAGTGCCGAGGTCACTTCATCTGAAGCGAAACCGTCAGGAAGATTCTCTACACCTGCAGCGATGCCGCAGCGGTCAATGTGTACCCACACGGCGTCGAAGTTGTCGACCGTGAGTCGGTTTGCATCGGTAACTCCGATAAGCTCGCCGTTTTCGAAATTAGCGGTAAAATACTCAGCTGCCTTCTTTTCCTGGGCGTTGAGGGTCTCGGTGTCGGTTGACGCTACGAGCATGGCAACCTTTCCTGTTTCAGCATGTGCCGTTACACCGAGCAGACAGGTGGCTGCAACGGCCATGATTGAAGTAGAGATTCTTTTCATTGTGATAAAATTGGTGGTTAAAAAAGGTAATTGTATAGAAATTGTAGATGTGTAAGGAAAAAAGGAAGTGTGTCGTGCCGACGACAAGTCAATCATTACGGAGTCTGCACGACACACTTCACAAAATCAGGAGATAGGATGGTCAGTTATCCGAAAAAATCAATCTTAATAACCTTAGAAATCACACTCGACCGGGATAATCTGACTGACCTGTCTCTTTCTACTAACTCATTTCAGATAATTAAGGATATTGAGGGTGAGCTGCTCGATATTGTGCTGATAAGGATTGCTACCCGAGTTTTGATTCCACTCGTAGGCAGCAAAACCATTTGCAATGCAGCGGCCGTGATCGGCATTTGCGAAGAATTCCACAAGACCCGCAACACAGTGGTCGCGCACATGTCCCCAGGTGGCCAGCACAAGTGAATTTGTTGTGACTTCGAAATTCTTGATCACATCAGCTTCGTTGCCCTTTCCATAGATGTTGCAATCCCAGAGACAGTTGTGGTCTTCACGCTGGCCGGGACCGATAAGGGGGAGATTCTCGTAACCGTAGTTGTTGGGATCTTCTAATGTCAGGCCCTTGAAAATGGCGTGCGATGTACGGTCATAGAATCCCTGATCAGATCCATTTCTGAAATCCCATCCAAGATAGGGATTTATCACCCAAACGTCGTCGCCGGTTCCACCTTCACCGCTGCCGAACACTGTCGGCGCCATGTTATCGGGAACAATGCCCAGAGGCACGGTCAGCTGAGTTGCCATGTTGGCCAGATAGAGGCTTCCACCATTGGCAGAATACTCCCTGAGCGCTTCAATCGTGGCATCGTTGCTGATCTCGTCAGGAAGATTCTCCCATCCCATGGCAAGGCCGAGACGGTCAATCTCAATCCAGATAACGGGGTATAAATCGGTATCGAGAGTTGCAATCTGCGAAGGCTGAATAAATTCTGCGTCCTCAAGGCCGGCAAACCATGTTGCGGCTGCACGCTCGTCGTCATCAGGAAGTGATGCGATGTCGGGAGCGGTCATTAGATATGCCACCTTGACACCGTCAAGCTTATCGGGTATCTGTGCGGTGACAGAAACACCCTCCGACACATAACCTCCTTCATACATCACCTTGACTGTGCAGAGATAGTTCTCTCCCAGAGAAAGGCCCTTGAGGGTGTATTCGGTGGGCTGGCCCTGCAGTGTGACGGCTGCGTTGTTGTCGGCATTGACAATAACCTTTACTCCGGTAATCTCAGGATCCGCAGGGAGAGTCCAGGAGAGTGTCACCTTTCGGCCGGTCACTTCAGCGTTGAGATCAGAGATCTTGGCGAGAGCGGGCACGTCAGGCATGCCTGTAGGCTTGAAATCGGAGCAGGCGCTGAGGATACTGCAAAACAGCAATGTCAGTATCGCAAAACTATATGATCGAATTTGTTTCATTTCTGAATATGTTGAATGGTTACTTATAGAGATCACCGGCATTGTCAACCTGATTTACGGGAATCGGGAAATAAATCTCGTTTTCTGTAAGGTTTGCTCCCTGATAGTAGGTGCGGATCCGTGATTCGGAGAGATAGTAGCTGTTCATTGTCTCTACAGCCACACCCCATCTCACGAGGTCGAACCAACGGAGGCCTTCCATGGCGAGCTCGAGGCGGCGCTCCATTCTCACGGCCCGACGTGCATAGTCTTGTGTCCAGCCGGCTGCAGGATATTCATCCACGGCATAGTTGGCAATCATAGGATTGCAATCAACAGGCTCATAAGTGGGATCGACCGAGCGGGCAGCCTTGCGACGGATGTCGTTGATCAGCGACCGAGCTTCCTCAAGGCTCTTTCCCTGTTCGATCAGGGCTTCGGCTTTCATCAGCATGACATCGGCGTAACGGATAAGAATAAAGTTAAGCGATGATGCGCCCCAGGGAACTATGCCGGGCTTCACGTAAGGTGATTCAGGCGAAGTATAAGGTTTCTTTCCCGAGTATTGTCCGTAAAGCTCCAGGTTGCGGCACCATTTCTCGTTGTAGGTGTGTGATCTCCAAGGCATGCCGATGCGACCGAGAGTGAAGTCGAGGCGGGGATCGACATTACCGTTATAGTCAGCTTTGTCAACGTTCTCGTTATTGAATGAGCCGTCGAGATAAGGAAGACCGCGTTCATCGGTTCGGAATGCGTTGACAAGATTCTGTGATGCGAGATAGAAGTCGTCGCCGTTACCGTAGAGGTTGTCTTCCGACCATGTACAGTTCAGACAGTTCGAGAAGTTGAACTGATCAGGCGAGTTGGCCGACGAGAACTGGATGGCGAGCACCGATTCGTATAGATTGTTGAATTCGGGCTTCGACATATCAAGGAAGTTGGGATAGAGCTGATACTTTCCGCTTGATATAACATAGCCGGCATATTCCTCAGCCTCGGCCCAGTCAGAAGTGAACAGGTCGACGCGGGCAAGCAGCGCTGCTGCGACATATTTGTTGAAGCGGCCAGGCTGGTCCTGATTCTCGGGCAAGAGCTCATAGCTGTCGCGCAGATCCTTCTTTATGAATTCGGCTATCTGCTGGCGTGTGTATTGGTCGGCTCGGCATTCGCTCGGATTTGTCACGGTTTCATCGAAGTAGGGGAACTTCTGGAATATGCGGAGCAAGTCAAAGTAGAAATAGGCCCGGAGTGTCTTCATTTCGGCGATATATGATGCCTTGTTGTCGGGATCGATGCCCTCTGAATTCAGAATGCCTTTGATCGCCGTGTTGCAGCGGCTGACAGAGTAGTAGTTGTTACGCCATTTGAAGCAGATAACATCGTTATCGCTCTGAACGTTCCCCACTTCCAGCTGATGGATATAACCCTCCATTGTCACACCGTCGCCACCCTTGAGGGCATCGTCGGAGCGCACGTCAAACACCCAGTTGGTGATCGGGCCTGCAAACGATGGATTGTTGTTGTCGGGGAAGAAGTGACACAGAAGCGATGCGTAGGCCGATGTCATGAGGTCGAGGGCTTCGTCGTCACCAATCTGCTCGTCGGTGAACACACCCTGAGGCTTGGTGTCGAGCAAATCATCGCATGATGTTGTTGCAAAGGCGGCTGTAGCGATGGCGGTCGCACACATTGCCTTGTTTATTATGGATTTTATATTTTTCATTTTGTCAGATTGTTCGGATTAGCTTTTTTGTGGCTTAGAACTGAAGGTTAACTCCGATTGTGAAAGTTCTGGGACGCGGATAGGCTCCGTTGTCGATGTGTGCCCCATATTCGCCGGGAAGGATTTCGGGATCGAGACCGGTGTACTTGGTCATGGTGAACACATTCTCGACCTGTCCGTACACATTAAGGTCGGTAGCTCCGATTTTGCTGATCACATGTTTCGGAAGAGAGTAGGATAGTTTCAGATATTTCATCTTCATGTATGATCCGTCTTCAACATAGTAGGTTGAGAAACGTGACTCGTTGTTGTCGTCGGTGAGCGAAAGCGCCGGGATGTCAGTGTTGGTGTTATCAGGTGTCCAGGCATTGAGAATGTCGACACCGCGGTTGGTGGAGATGTTGCCATAGTTCATTGACAGGAGTTGACGCT
>CAZKXM010000047.1:0-15143 GCA_964556785.1 uncultured Bacteroides sp.
CCTCCACCTCTCAACTCATTACCGAATTTATAACCAAAGGCCTCGAACGATGAAGAAAATATTAACATGGTCGGTGTTTATTATTTCTACATGTATTTTCACGGTATATTTTTATAAACGCGACCCATCTACACCCTTCCAAGCCTTTATTTCTGCTTGTTTCGTTTCCGGGGGATTGTCCCTGATTGTCCCTTGCATCTATCAATTCAAGTGGAGGTATGACAATGGTGTGGATTTATTCGCAACTTTGGAAACCGACGAAGATAAGCTGAAAGCCCATATGCTTTATATAATGCAGCATCATGGAATTCAAGCTAATTTTAACGAATTAAATGAGATATTCAGGAATTATCCACAATGGCATTTGACGGACTGGGAGGTGTTTCGCTCGTGGTACAAGGCTCAGATTGACCATATATTGAAATATCCTGATATCTACACGATGACGATTGGGGGCTCGGATGAACTATATTCGATAGATAATGACCCTTTGTATGACCCCGAAGCCCCCGACTGGGATCAGTACGATCGCCCTCATTACGATGATGAGGACGAAGATGATGATGAGGACGAAGATGATGATGATTTCGACGATTATGGAAATGATGATAATACAAGCAAGCTTTCCGATGCACTTTCGGTTGGTGTGGGTATCGGCATCGTTAATGGCTTGACCGGAGGCTCTGTGTTTGGCGGAGGAAGTGGCTCCAGTTGACTGTCCTTCTGAATGAAGATTGCAAAGGGCAATTTTGCGAGAAACAAAATTGCCCACTTTTATGTCGAAGATAAAAAACGACCAGATAAATGCTAAACTCAACTTGGATGCATCGGATGCTGAGAAGAAAATCCATGAGTTGACAAAACGAACCGAAGAGCTGCGAAAGCAAAACACTGAACACCGCAAGCAAATATCTCGTCTTGCTGCCACTGAGGGGGATTTCTCGGCTGAAGTCAAAAGACTTAACGAAGAAATTCAGAGAAACACCAGTGAAATCAAAAGTAACACTCGCGCTATCGAGAAGGAGCGTGCAGGCATTGACTATTCACGGCGCTCGGCGGCAGACCTTAAAAAAGAATTACGCGACCTCACCCGCCGTCTTGCAAATACATCTAAAGCACTCCATCCTGAAGAATGGCGAAAAACAGAAAAGGAAATTGCTCGGTGTCGTGAAGCTCTGAAGCAGGCAGAGGCTCCCACACGTACCCTCTGGGATAGATTCAAGAACTTTCCGAGCATATCCAAGGCTGTAGAAGGTGGTTTTTTAGCTATCGGTGCCGTTATTATAAATCAAGTTATCGGTGCCTTCAAGAATTTATTTACCACAATTGAGGATTTTGAGCGTGCGAACTCGAAATTAGCGGCAATTCTCGGCACGACTATCGACGGAGTTTCACGCCTTACCGAGCAAGCGAAATATTTAGGGCGAACAACAACCGCCACAGCATCGCAAGTTACCGGCTTGCAGACCGAGCTTGCAAAACTCGGATTCACTCAAGACGTTATCGAGAAACTGACACCCTCGGTCCTGAAATTTGCCAAGGCAGTCGATACCGACCTTTCAAGTGCTGCGGCCTTTGCCGGTGCTGCCATGCGCATATTCGATAAGGATGCAAGCGAAGCCGAATCGGTTATGGCATCGTTCGCCGTCGCCACCACCAAATCGGCACTCGACTTTAACAAACTGCAATCCTCGCTCTCCACTATAGGCCCGGTAGCCAATTCCTTCGGTTTTTCAATTGAAGAAACCACGGCATTGCTAGGGGAACTATCAAATAAAGGATTCGACGCTTCAAGTGCGGCAACCGCCACACGTAATATCATTCTTAATCTGGCAGATGCGAACGGCGACCTTGCGAAAGCCCTGGGCGGCCCGGTCACCAACCTCGACGAACTCGTGGCCGGCCTCCGTAAGCTCAACGCTGAAGGCATAGATCTTAATAAAGCGCTTGAACTCACTGATAAACGCAGTGTGGCCGCGTTTGAGAGTTTCCTTAAAGGCGCAGACAATGTCATTGCCCTCCGCGATTCAATCACAGACTGCACGAAGGATTTCAATAAAATGGCCGAAACCATGGCCGACAACGCTGCCGGATCCTGGGCCGGGTTCCAATCGGCGGTCGAGGGCTTGGTGCTGAAATTCTTCGACTTCCGCGAAGCCCTGAAAACTCTTTACGAGTGGGGTACCGCGGTTGTTAACTGGATTGGTGAAATTGTAGACGCTTTCAGTCCTATGGGTACAATGATAGGATGGGCTGCGACTGCGGTCGGTGCACTCGTTGCCGGAATCGGTAAGCTGGTAGGATGGTTTACAAAATTATTCACGCAGACAGCAGCCGGACGAATGATATTAAACGGCGTTGTCACCGCTCTTGTAGCATATAAGGTAGCTACATTGCTAGCCTCTAACGCAACTAAAACATTTATAAGCAGTATCGTCAATGCTATAAAATCAATAATCACTAAAACGGCAGCGACATATAGCGCGGCAAAAGCAGAAGGCGCTGCCGCTGTCGCTACCCGTTTATGGAACGCCGCTCTAATGGCAAACCCGATAATGTTAGTTGTCGGGTTTATCACCACCCTTATAGCAGCAGTAATCGGGTATAACTCAGTAGCTAAAGACGCAACCGAAAAGACCGACGCATGGACGGAGGCTAACAGAGAGGCGGCAAAACAGTACGGAGAGCAGAAAGGCAAAATTCAAGCCTTGATAATGGTTGCCGAGAATGAAAATTTGTCGCTCGAACGTCGTAAAAAAGCCGTTGCGGAACTGAACCGCATTATTCCGAACTATAACGCACAAATTGACGCTACAACAAAAAAATATAAAGCGTCTAAAGACGCGCTTGAAGCTTATCTGACCTCACTGGAGAAGGAAATGCGTTATAAGGCAAATGAATCAAAACTCAGAGAACTGGCCGCTGCCGTGGAAGCAGCTCGCGATGCTTACGACGAGGCGGAAATCGCAGCGGCCAAAGCCGGGCGAACAACGCGCAACTGGCTCGGTTTCGTATATCCTTCCGATGCTCAAAAAAATGCAAACAGTAAAAAAAGCCTGTGGAGGCAAGCCGAAAACGATTTACAGGCATTTGAAAACCGAATGAAAAGGGCTATTGAGGACGGAACAATCACGCCGCCAGAAGTCGCAGAGGAAATTGAAACGGTTAACAATAGCCTCAGTGGTACCAACAAAACTGCTACAGAAACCGTCACGCGTCTGAAGGAAATTAACGCTGAGTTAAAACGCCTTCGCAAAATTGATCCTCAGACAGACGAGGAACTCAAACGAATCCAAAAGCGCATTGAGGCTCTGAAGGAGGAGAAGAAGCTCCTCATGGGTAAAAACGCTAAAAAGAAACACGAAAAGGGTACCTACGGTGAAGATTCAATAGATGAAGTCACCGCGCCCTTTGATGATGCCCTCCAAAAAAGGCTCTTGGCTATCAACAAGGATGACTTAACTGATATCGACAAGAGCATAAAGAAAAATGAGGAGTTAATAAAATATTGTTACGAGCTTAACACCGCGCTCGAAACTCTGAAGTCTAACACAAAAAGCACCCACACCCAAACCCTCGACAAAATCACTGCTGAGCAGAACAAACTGGCCGAGCAGGCATTCAACGCTCAACAGCAGATTAACAAATCATTGGTTAAGAAGGACAGTGAAAGCCATAAACAGCGCCTGGAGGCAACAAAGACGTATTATCAAAATCTGGCCGATTTAACACGCGCGTCTGTCATTGTTGACGCAGATTTACAGGAGGCGGCAAATATCTACCTTCTTGACCTTGACCGAAAGAATCATGCCGACCAACTTAAAGAACTGCAAGATTACTATAATAAAGTGGCCGCCGCCGATTACTATCCAAAGGATGAAAAAATAAAACTGCTTCAGCAGCTCGGAAATGATATAACGAGCATTCAAAGTCAGATACTCACAGATACAGGAAAATTTTCCGAGCTATTGCGCGAGGCCATGACCGACACTACCAGTATAAATGGAATTGCTGCCGGTTTCGACCGTCAGCGCAGCTCGATGACTCTTTATTATGAGGCTCTGAAAGAGGCCGAAGGCGTGAGTGCTGATGATATTGTGGCGCTCGAAACCGAGAAGCAGCGACGGATCGCGGCTCTCAATTACCAGCAAAAAGAGGAGATGTGGAAGCTCAAGGAGATCGTGGGCCTATCGTGGGCCGACGAGTATCATCGCGAGCTGGATCAACTCGATTATTACCACAGTCAAGGAATGATTAAAACCGAGGACTATGAACGTAAACGATTGGAGATTGGTATGAAAAATGCTAAGCGTTATTTCGATTATTACGCTCAACTGTCGGGCTCGATGTTCTCGGCAATTCAGGATGCGGAGATCGCAAAGAGCGATGCGAAGTTCGACGTTCTGATCCAGCAGGCTAAAAACAACGGCGAAGACACCGCAGCCCTCGAAGAAGAAAAGGAAAACAAGAAACTCGAAATTCAAAAGAAGTATGCCGACGTGAATTTCGCTATCAAGGTGTCGCAAATCGTGGCCGACACTGCTGTAGCGATAATGAAAGCTTACGCCGATCTCGGACCGCTCGCTGGCTCCGTTGCCGCGGCCATGCTGACGGCAACGGGTGTGGCCCAAATGATGAGTGCACAAGCCGAACGCGACAAAATCATGAAAATGCAGCCCGGAAAAACAGCCAGCAACAACACATCGGCCGCATCACCGGCCACAGCTCAGCGGGTGTTGTCGGGATTCTCTGAGGGAGGTTACACCGGCGATGGCGACCGCTATGAGGTGGCAGGCATTGTTCATCGAGGCGAGTATGTGGTGCCCAAGCCAATTATGGGTAACCCTCGCGTGATCGATGCTGTGGGCACTATCGAGGCAATCCGTCGCTCACGAGGCCATTTCACAGCTGAACCGCAACAATCCTCCCTGCCGGGATATGCCAACGGGGGTTATGTGACAGCGCCCGTCAATATCGACACGTCAGAACTTAACTCGACTGTCGGTGAGCTTAAGGACGCGATTAAAAACATCAAGGCCTACGTTGTGTTCAAGGACCTGGAAAAGGCCTCAGAAACAATTACGCGTGCCCGGAATCCTTTCCGCAGAAACAGATAATACACCATTGATCATTATGCTCAAAATTATTGTTGATGGGACGGTGCTGGATCTCGATAGGGATTTCACCGTTGATATTGAAGAATCGTCGCCGGTGTTTAACGATATAGGAAGCCAATCTGTTCCGGCCACCGTTCCGGCCACAGGAAGAAACGCTAAGGCTCTCGGTTGGCCTCAACGGCCTGACTCGGCTTCCGACCCTAACCTGCCTGCGCAATCCGTGCTGATTTCCGACGGACTGTATATCCGCTCGGGAGTAATGAATGTGACCGAAGCGAGCAAAACCGACGGTATCACGTTTAATATCGGTTTCGATAACTCGACGGCTTATGCTCTATGGCGTGAGAAACGATTGGCCGACTTAAGGAATTTGCCGATTATTGAGCCTGATGATGGCGGGCAAAAGGGTATTCTCGAAACATTGAATGTTCTCTATTCAATCTACCGGGGTACAACCATCAAACATCAAGATCTTGCTGTGTTTCCTGTGATGGTTGATGAGGGTGAGGTGTTGAACGTGCCCGGAAGCCACGGTTTGGATCAGCCGGGCACTGTCAAACGAACTATTTCGGGGCAAGAAACCACCGTAACGCTTCCGATGGGCTACGGTGTCACTCCTTTTTTGAAGGTTTGGCGCGTTCTTGACCTGATTTTTGCTGATCTCGGACTGAGGATAATCTCGAATCCGTTCATTGCTGACAAGGATCTTGAACGATTGGTGGTTCTCAACAATGTGGCCGACACCATTTGTCGCGGAACAATTGATTATAAAGATCTAATGCCCGACGTCACAGTCGAGGAGTTTCTCAACGCGCTGTGGGTGCGCTTCGGTCTGGTCTACTCAATTGACAGCAGCATGGGACTTGTTAAGCTTGAGCTCATTCGAGATATTGTCGATGCAGCGCCGTCAAAAGTCATAGATAATCAACTAAGCGACTGGGAAGCTGTGACATTCGACACTCCAAAGTATCTGACACTCACAGCATCGCAATCCATTGAAGGTGCAACACCGGCAGAACCGAGGTTTGAAGACTTTGCCCGCGGGCTCGACTTGTCACACATCCGCATGGGGCTCAGTGTGGGGTCATGGACAATGAGTAATACACAAGGCAACGAAAAATGGGATGGCGATGATTCGTTGCGCGATGATGACGACCAAAATATTGATCCCGGTCCTGATTACCCTGAGCCTGACTATCCCGAGCCTGACTATCCTGATTATGCTCCCGATGCTCTCAGCGACAATCCCGGCAATGAAAGCAGTGTCACTAACTACCCGGCCCTCGAATATATTACCGGCTCATGGTTTAAGTTAGACTCGATCAATGGCATGGTGCAGGCAACATCTTCGAGTTTTTTTGATTGGGATCCTGCCACCGACGGCATTGAGCCCCTGGAGCTTTCGTCGGTTGATGAATGGGTTCCGATTGTGGTGAAAGGTGCATACCGCTATCCCGCTTACTTAAACGGCGCTCGACACCTTCACACGTATATAAAGGGGACTGACAACAATGACGCTGACGGCACCTCTACCCCACTGTCATTCATGTTTGCCTACACAACGGTTGATCACATAACGGTTGGCCGGAACACTCCTGAAGATGAAACCGGCCGGAGAATGGAATTGCTTGACGGATCTGTCCCGACAATCACTCTCTACTTCCAGTTTAAGGATGGATTATTTGCCAACTTTTGGCGCAGATATGATGAAATTCTTCGTCACTCAGCCCGAATTTTTGATGTAAAGGTCAGCATTCCCAAACATGAGATTCAACAATGGGTCAATTCGATATTGGAACCTGTGTTGTTTAAGGGTGTGAAATGCCTGATCGATAAAATCTCTTACTCTATGCCGGCAGCTTCAGAAATCGAAGCTGAATTGACATTGCGCGCTTTACAGCCTCAAGGCAGCTATTCGATTGACAAGGAACAAAATGTGCCCGACATTGCCGCCGGTGTCAGATGGCTTGAATGGGTTGTTTTCTCTGATGGTTTTAACAATGTGGCTAATTCTTACGGGGCTCGCAAAACGGCTGTCGATGCCTGGGTGGCAAAAACGGGCTACAGCAACCACGGTGCGCCCGGAAACGAATATTACGTTGATCCATCGTCTGCAATAGTGAAATCGTGTCAACGGATCGATCCATGGCCACCAACCATGGCCAACTTTCCGAGCGCCGGCACACCGGGCCAGATCCTAAACAAAACTTATCGCTCACGCATTGTCTATTCCATCCACGAGATTCACGATACGTCTACCGGGCAAGATGATGGCCGGCATGAAACAATCATGCCGCAATCTGCCGGTGAAATTGAAGTGCAAGTCGAGTATCAAGTTGTTTTCAAAGCCGTTTGGAAGTCTTAACCGTGTCCTTTCAGTAGCCCGATAGTGATGATAGCTTTGTGGCATGGAAGAAAACAACCGTGTCACTGCACCACAGATCACCAATGTTGACCGTGTCTATCAGATATGGCTCGACCTGAAGTATCACGGTTCAAAGACTTCGTTTTACTCGTTCATCACAACGCCGTCAGTTGAGCGCGACATGTTTATCCGTTGCGTAAAAACTGAGCTCGACTGTCGCGGAACTGTTATTATTCACTCCATTACAGAATCATAATGACAGTTCAGGGCGTAAACAGCAATTATGCTTTCTCGGGGAATCCTATAATTATCAGCGATTCGCGTAATCCCGTTGAAGGAGAGATCGGCCGGTTGGAGCTCACTTTGGGCGACCGCTGCATCTATACTGGCAACTACACTCCGCCCGTGTCGGTCAATATCTCGGAGATCCTCAAAGCTTCCATTCCGAATTATCCTGAGGTTCCCGCCGGATCGATGAATCCGGTTGTGTGTCTTGAGACGCATGAATCTGGAACTGTGGCCCGGCACGTGGAAGCGATCATGACATACAATGGTGTGATCGAGGAGATGGAATGTATTGTGCTCCCGGGTGGCATTTCTTCACAAAACTACTCTCACCTGATTGCGTCAAATCAGGACATTTTCACGCAACGATTCTTTAATTATACTGGTAACTTTTTTCTGACTACCAGATCAAATTCGTGGCGTATCGAGATTCCTGAAACGGAACTGATGCCGCTGTATTTTCGCGTGAATGCTCCGTTGTCGCTAATGATAGAAGGCGTGGGCAGCACGTGTAAGTATGATGCCGGCGCTCTTGCCGCAGGGACTTATGCACTTGACATCTCTGCATTGCGACGCTTCTTTTTCGACATTGACAATACACTGCTTTCTCAATTTGACATTATTGCCAACGGAATTAAAGGTTGTCGCATCTCAGTGATTCAATCTGCCGCGGCTGCAGAACGGTATCATCTTAAATTCAGGAACTCGCTGGGGTGTTTCGAGATGATTGAGTTAACAGGCCAACTGATCGAGATTCCTGAGTTGGCCGACGAAACAGAGTACCGGCGCTACAATCCTGTTACCGACACGTTCATGAATTGCAGGGATCGTGTTCAATTTATTGAGAAATACCAGATATCAACGGGTATAAAAACGACCGACGAGCTTCGATTTATGATTGACATGCTGACAAGCGAGGAAGTGTATTTCATCAGAAATAACCATCCGCCTGTTCCTGTAATCCCTGAAGCCGAAAAAACGCAATGGCACACTGTGTCGACACGGCCTGAACAAATCACCCTAACTCTTACGCCAATTGAATCTGAGCCACTCTATTCCAAAGTGCTCAATACTGGAAAAGAAGCTGCACGAGGCAGACTCTTTACTGACCATTTCTCTAATCATTTTAATTAAAAAATTATGTCCTACTCCATACACGACAAAATCGAAGAGATCCTGAATGCTGATGAGCCGGGTAGTGTCAGTAATATTCTCGTTGGAGGGCTGATTGAAGCAATCTATAACCAGCTTAAAGATGAGCCGGGAAAAGTTGCAAAAATCATTATTGCGCTCAATTCCATTGAAGAAGACCTTCGCTCCATCGGTGCACAAACTGAACAAATCGATCGCAAAAGCCATGTGATTGACTTCGACGGTATTATGGAGTCGGTGCCTCAGTGCGGATCTGAAGATCTGGCCCTATATGCTCCCGGCAGTGTTCTTTGGCAACCACAATTAAATGCGTTTATCGAAATACTCCCTGATCTCGACTGGGAACACTTCTCAGGCGGTGCTGAAGCTGTTCGGGGTCAACTTTATCGAAGCGGCTCAGACTTATTCATTGGCATCTTAAGGAAGGGCACTAAATCCGTTGAACTCTGCCTGCTGATGAGCGCGGCCGACAAGCGGGTGCTGGAGGAGCTGGCGGCGGTGCCGAAGCTGCCGTTTGTGGAGGTGGCGCATATCGGTGGAACACTGCCATCGCCGCTGGAGTCTGCGCCGGGAGACCTGGGGGTCCTGTGCAGGATGACAGAAACGGGTGAATTGATGTCGTCGTTCATGCGCTTTTCCACGGAGACAGGCTGGGTGGCTGCGGATGATCTGAACGGGTCAGATGGCTGCGTGCCGACAAGCACTCTTGTGGTCTGCAAGGGAATTATCTACAGCATGAAGCGCTATGACGATGGACCGACAGACGGGACTCCCATGGCTTTGGCTGACATGGAGAAGGTTGGTAAGATGCTTCGCGATGGAATAGCTGATTCTCCCGACATTGTGATTGAGAAGGATACCGCCGTCGAGCCGCAACTGACGCTGCACCTGAAGGACGCGGCGAAGCCGGGGATGGCGGTGGTGCCGCTGAACGCCTATCCGCCTGATGCGGGATATGTGTGGATCACGGGATTTGACATTACGGGGGAGATCACGACCTCGGGCCGGTGGAAGGCGCTGGGCCATCCGTCGGCGGGCGACTGCGTGCGCTTCGCGTTCAATGGGCTCATGACTGACTGCACGATCGTGAGCATCGAGAGCTACGAGCAGGGAGGGACGAAACATTACTGTTGTCAGATCGACATGTCGCAATTCGGCAACGCGCAGCAATACAACATCATTTTCCTTGGGGCTGAACCGGATGCGGGTGTGTGCACGGCGCTCAATAACCGCATGGTGCCTAACAGCCCTCGGGCGGCATCGGCCCACGGCCTGACTATACCGGCACAATTTAGCGTGACGCAGCCTGCGATCAACAGCCACTGGGTGCTGATGCTGCGCGATATGCCGGGCGAGGTGTTTGCGGTGATGGTGGACGACAACGGGGCGCGCCGCTACGGGCTCTACATCGAGGCGGCGGGCGAGATCCATGTGGCGGACGGCCTGGGGGTGTCGGTGTATACTCTCCGGGAGGACGGCGGCGTGGTGACGCTTGAGCGCACTGACGTTACGGTCGGCGCTGGGGGCGACGGCACCCCGGTGCAACGCATCACCGAGGCTGAGATCGACGCTGTGTGTCTTGGCCTCGACGAGGGGCCGGAGGGCGGCGAGCCGATCACGCTGGCTGAGATCGACTCATTGGTGGACGAGGTGCCTGAGGATTGCCCCCACTCTGACGACGAGGCCGGGCCTAAGCGCGAGGACGCTATCTCGATCGATGAACTTGACGAGCTGCTGAAATAGGCGGCCACGAGTTATAAACCACTTTTTTTATTAACATTTCTAAAATCTTCACTATTATGACTGAAGCAGAAAAGAACAACAAGTTTTTGAATTACGCCGGTCTGGAGCATGTCCTGGAAAAGCTGATCGGCATGAGTGTCAACGGCGACAAGGGTCTGGTCTCGAAGGCTAAGCTGGATGAGATCACGACTCGTCTCTCGCAGGTTGCCACTTCGGAGAATCTGACCACCCTGCAGGGCAAAGTGACCGAGCTTGAGGGCCTGATCGAGGCTGATCAGGACGGGGCCATCAACAAGCTCAAGGAGATCTTCTCGTTCCTCAACGGTCTCTCTGACGACTCGACTCTGCAGGGCCTGCTGGCCGACATCGCCACGCAGGTTGGCGGCAAGGTTGACAAGGTTGACGGCATGGGACTGTCGACCAACGACTACTCCAACGCCGACAAGGCTGCCGTGCAGACTATCGGAAACAAGGTTGACAAGGTGGACGGCAAGGGTCTGTCGACAAACGACTACACCGACGCTGCCAAAGAGGCCGTGGCGACCATCGGCAACAAGGCCAACAGCGCTGATGTGTATTCCAAGACGGAGACCTACTCGAAGACGGATGCCGACGCAACCTTTGTGAAGCAGTCCGACATGACGGCTATCACCGAGCTTGAGCTCGACGATCTGCTGGGCTGACACTCGCCGGCGGCCTTTTGAGGCAGCATGTGTGTGTGATTCCGGGGAGCGGGCGGCGCTCACAGGCGTGCCGCGGCACTGCCTGCTCCCTCTTTCACTAACCTTACAGATAATTCAATGTTATGAGTGAATTTTTGGATTTTGGCGGCCTCAAGAGGCTATGGAAACGGACCGTGGAGCGCATCACCGGCGCTGCGCCCGGATGGGCCGAGATTACGGTGGAACGGGGCCCGGGCTTTGTTGAGAACCCGAAAGATTCTCTGGTGATCGTCGAGGGGTCGACGCATGGCCGGTGGAAGGAACTTGGCCACCCAACAGCGGGCGACATCGTCAGGATCAAGGGCCTGCAGGACGATACGGGCGGGGAAGGCCTTACTTATGAAATGACCGTGCTGAATGTGGAGCGCTGGGAGTATGAGGGAGGTGCTTCGGAATACTTCTGCCTGCTTGATTACTCACAGTATGACGCACAGCAGCAGTATCTGCTGATGCTGTTTGGGGCTGAGCCGGGAAGCGGCGAGCTCTGTCAGGAATCAGATGAGATCTACTACAGCGACAAGATGACTGAGTGCGCGTCCTATTTGTGGATGGGTGCATACTTCACAGCAAATGCAACTACCGAGTCAGCCAAGCAATCAAATCTTGAGCAATGGCAACGTTTGAATTCAAGCAGTTGCGCAGCCTGTTTTGTCAGGATCTCCGACGCCGGATGGTACTTGTGCCAATATGACAAAGAAACGAAAACCGCAACGTTCAATCAGGGCAAGATCAAGCGAACCTACAGCATCAACAAGACAGGCGATGAGGTTGTGGTGACGCTGATCCACGCCACCGACGACGACGCGATCAGCGAGGCCATTGCCAACAATGCTCAGGCTATTGCGGCAGCCTCCACGCAGATTGCTTCTAATGCTGAGGCTATTGCCGGCGCTACCACGATGATCTCCAACAATACAAGGGCGATCAATAACACCGACACCCGTCTTAATGAAGTGAAAGCCGATTTGACGCCGAGCATGGTATATGTCAACTCCACCCTCACGGGAGCCGAGATTTCGGAACAGATCGGTAAGGGGGATATTCCTCTTTTTGAAGGAGGACATGCCGATACCGGCACCTATCCTTACAGCGTCAGCGGCCGCTGGAGCAGGGACGGACGGCCGCATGTGGGCGACAAAATTCATCTTATGAGCAAAGATGGACCGCAAGACGGCGCATGGGATCTGCAGATTGTGGCGACGAACCTCGTTATCAACAGAGCTGAGACTGTCGCTCTGTCAGCAAATGGCGGGGTAAAGGCGGGAAGGTATTGGTGCGTTGTGTCGCTGCTTGGCAATAATGGCATTGCCAAATACGGCATTCAGCTGCCTCAGCTGGAGCCGGGAACAACAGAGTTTACCCTGCCTGATGACTGCCGACGGATGTGTCTGTCGCCCGTTGACGCCCTTGACCTCACGGAGGTTCGGGAAGGGCTCGAGGATGTGACGCCGGGATCAGTTCAGATCACGTCACCACTTACGGCAGCAGAGTTCTTGGAGCGGATCGGCAAGGAGGACATTCCGATCAACGGGCATTATTATCTCGATGGCCGATGGAACAAGGACAGAGTGCCGCGGGTGGGCAACGTGATTTCCCTTTTTCCCGCTGAGGATCCCAGGGCAGCTCAACTGATTCAGATCCTTTCCGTTCGCAATGAAGGTGCTCGTGACGCAGAGCGCTTCCGCTGCACTTGCATGCTGCAAGGCGGCAGCGGTGTGGCCAAATACACGCTCTCGTTCCCTCGTGTTGACGCAGGGACAACAGACGGTTATTTGCCTGAGGACTGCACTCAGCTGACTCTTTCGTCCGACGAAGTGACCGAGCCTGCTCAGCCTACGACGGGACGGGCCTCGATGACGATTGCTAATGCTGATGCAACGGCTCTTGATCAGGTGACCGGTCCGCAGTTGCTTGAAGTGGAGGGGCCGATGACGATTTCGGGCCGGTGGTGCACTACGGGGCGTCCGCATGTGGGTGACATTGTTGAGATCTCCACTCCGAGTGTCAGCGGCATGGCCGAAGCGACAATACAGATGGTGACGCAGTTCGAAGGCACATACGTGTGTCTGATCGATCTGTCGATGGGATATGACAACGCGCGTTACTGTTTCGGCGTGCCAGCCGTTGAGCCGGGTGCGGATTCAGTTACGGTCACTCTATTCAATAAAATTGCTAACCCATAATCATTTTTGCCATTATGCAATCAGACAAGATAAAGCACTTCTGTGCATGTGCGGCTGTGGCGTTTCTGGCCACAGTTGCCCAGAGGACCCTCGGGGCTGCCGCGCTCGAGGCTGCCGCAGCAGGCGTGATGGCCGGCATGGCTATCGGCGTAGGCAAAGAGTATGGCGACCGGTGCGCCCCCGGCAACCGCTGGGACTGGGCCGACATCGGCGCCGACGCCCTGGGCACCGCGGCCGGTGCTGCCGCCGGCCTCCTGACCGGCCTGATAATCCCCTAACCCACGCCGCCATGAACATCTTAAAGCATATCATCGAATGCTGAAACTCCGGCGATCCTACTCTCTTTCATTATATGCGCATAGATCATTGTTGTTGCAATGGAAGTATGTCCCAACAGTTTGGAAAGAGTGCCGAGATCGCCGGAGTTTTTCTTGTAATAGAGGGTGGCGAAGGTGTGTCGTGCCGCTTTTGCACTTACGGCCTTTTTTATGCCTTCGCGATTGCAAATTCGTTTGATTATGCGGTTGAACGCTTGATCAGTCGGCAAGTTCCGAAATAGATTACCTCGATACCGGCCGTCGCGGTAGTACTCTACTAATTCAGCTGCCGGGCGCGATAACGGCATGCTGACACGGGTATGAGTTTTGATTCTCTGGTAATGAATTTCACCATCTGAAATTTGCTCAATCTGCAAAGCTCTTGCGTCTGAAATGTGCATGGCCGTGAATGTCATAAACAAGAAGAAACGAAGCACGTTTTGTTCTCCCTCGTCAAGAGTATCAGCCCGATAGAGGGTTGTCAGCTTATTCAACTCTTGCTCTGTAAGAAAAATAACAGCCGGATTAGCAGCCGGAAGACGATAAACCTCAAAAGGATTAACTTTTACTTTACCGGCTCGCATGGCAGCGTAGTAGTGCATGCGAATAACGCACATATTCTTGCGAATAGTCCCAACATTGTTGCAATGTCGATCGCGAAGATACGCGGCATAAACGCGAAGCCATTCGGGGGTTATGTCAGCAATGCGGAGGTTTGAATTATAGTTCTGCAGTTTCGTTAATGCGGCCTTATGGTGACGGATTGTTTCAGGCTGCATGGCTGAACGGAGTTCGTCGAGATGTCGAAAGGCATACTCAATAAAATTCATTGTTTCTCCCGGACGACGATAAAGGGCGAGAAAACTATCTTTAGTCAGTTTTTCGCCTGTGAGCCGTGCCCTGACAAGGATGTCGGAAACTTTTGCCTTTGTGTTAGAAATGATCAGATTTTTGTCGTGGACCTCCTGAGTGCGTCCCTTGATCCTTTCTGATACGGGGTCCCATTCATCGGCCCTCACAGCAATATCCAGAGGAAGGCGAATTTTTATGCGCTCGATGTTTAACACTGCATAGAGTGCGGCGCGACCATCTAATCTTTCACTTTCGTTTCGCCGCTTGATTGTTACTTTAGCCATTTTGTACGTGCCAACTTTTGTGTCGACAGATTGCGTAACTCGTTGATATTGAGCCAACGGATGTGCCGACATTTGATTAAAAATTGACTATCGACGGGCGTAAGTAATTCGTTGATAATCTGG
>CAZKXM010000048.1:0-14388 GCA_964556785.1 uncultured Bacteroides sp.
CCTCATCCTCCTGGTGGAGCAGGCTCATGGCCAATCTCATCGAGGGAGGGAAGCATCGCTTGTAAAGCGTTTCAAACTCGTCGGCGGAATATAGCATTCGGTGATCTCTTTATCCTTTAGACAGCCGGACGCCCGATTACATTACCCCGCACCCTGAAAAAAATTGTCTACATGGCAATAGAGCAGCTCCTTAATCCCTGATAATCAGGCTTAACAATGCTCAATTTCCCGATAATTCAGAGCGGTGCATTCAGAAGTCAAGCAGGCGATAGCGGCGGCGTGCTTCTTCGCGGGTGCGCAGATTGAAATGCCACCATTCAGTGCGCAGCGGCTTGAAGCCAGCTGCCCTCATCACCTTCCTGAGCAACAGGCGATTGTCGCGCTCCTGCGGCGTTATAACATTGCGGGCCACGAGCTCCTCCTCGCGGTCAATGTTGGCTTCCGTCCCGAGATGATCCACCGGTGTTCCCATCGGGAGCTCATTTCCCAGCGAATCGGCGATCGTGATGTCGACTGCCAGCCCATAGTTGTGGAGACCTCCGCCATTGGCCGGATTACTGACATAGCGTGCTTTCGACGTGCCCCTCACCGTTTCATACATTTTTCGCTGCACGCTCATTGGCCGCGACGCGTCTTTAACGAAAAGCCTCAGCTGCGGATTTTCGGCTTTAAGCGCCTCGGCAGCCACGTTGAGTGCCTTCGCTGCCTCGGGATGAAGCCACGCCGAATCCACGCCGTGATAAAGCACGACGCCGGTGAAATTATCGGGCCGCGCATACATCATGTCCACAATAACGTCCGGGCACACCTTGTCGAGAGGCACCATTCCGGCCTTCTCCATCAACTGATCGAGATTTCCGGCCACGGCCTGTGGCTGCACTGCCACAGCCGCGACACCAACAGTTGCAATCGCCATAATCATTTGCTGCATATCCGCGCAAAATTAAAATAAAAATTGCACGTTTTCACAATAAGCGTTACCTTTGAATTTATGATTCGTCGAATTATCCTCGCTCTGACGGCTGTTGCGGCCGGTGTGCTGCCGCTGGTTGCGCAGCTCAACACCGACCAGGTGATGCTCATAGGGCGCAACACCCTCTATTTCGAGGACTATGTGCTGTCAATCCAGTATTTCAACCAGGTGATAGCAGTGAAGCCCTATCTGGCCCAACCCTATTTCTACCGGGCCATCGCCAAGCTTAATCTCGACGACTATCGCGGAGCCGAGGCCGATGCCACCCTTGCGATTGAGCGAAATCCTTTCATAACCGATGCCTGGGAAGTGAGAGGTGTGGCGCGTCAGAACCTCGGCGATCTCCACGGCGCTGTGGCCGACTACGACAAAGCCCTCGAATCGCTGCCCGACAACCGCTCGCTGCTCTACAACCGCGCCATGGCTCTTGAGGAGCTTAAAGATTACGACGAAGCGCGGCGCAGCCTCAACAACCTGATCCGTTCAAATCCCGGCTTTGAGCCGGCCTACGTTGGCCGGGCGCGCCTAAACAGTGTCACCGGCGACACTATCGCCGCTGTGGCCGACGTAGAGAAAGCTCTCGAACTCAATCCGTCGTCGATCAACGCGCGCCTGATTCACTCTGACCTTATGATGACGTTCGGCAACGATCCTCAGGCCGCGCTTGCCGACATGGACGAAGCGATCAGGCTCCGCCCCCAGATGTCAGGACTTTTCATAAACCGTGCCTTCATCCGCTATAAACTCGACGACTATTACGGCGCCATGGCCGACTATGACTATGCCGTGACCCTGGAGCCGACTAACGTCACCGCGCTCTACAACCGCGCCCTGCTCCGCGCCGAGGTTCACGATCTGAACCGCGCCGCAGCCGATTTTGACAAGGTGCTGGAGCTCGACCCCGACAATTACCGCGCCCTGTTCAACCGCGCGGTTATAAGGCGCGATCTTGGCGACCTCAATGGCGCCGTGGCCGATCTTGACCGCCTGATCGAAGTGTTTCCCGAATTCTCTGCCGCATGGTTTATGCGCTTCGATGTCAGGCGCACACGCGGCGACCGCGGCGCTCAGGCCGACTACAACAAGTCAATTGCTCTCGCCACCAAGAACGTTGCCGCCAAAGACAATCCTCTCGACCTCGACCCAGCGGCAACAGGACAGGCAGAAGAGACTCAGGAACAGGTCAAGGCACGTTTCTCAACCCTGCTGACCGTGGCCGACACCTCCACCCCCGAAGAAACTTACAACAGCAAGGAGATAAAAGGCCGCGTTCAGGACCGGCGCATGCCCGTTGAGCTTGAGCCGATGCTTTCGCTCACCTACTACACCTCGCCCACTGAAATCAAGCCCGGCGGGGAATATATCAGAGAAGTGGCCGACGCCAACGAGAGCCGCATGCTCCGTTTCCTGCTTCAGGCTTCGATCCATCCGGCACGTGCTACCGATGAGGATGTGTTCGACACCCACACCCGATCGATCGACCTCTACACCTCGTGGCTCTCTACCCACTCCCCGAGAGCTATCGACTATCTCGGCCGTGCTATGGACTACATGACCCTTCGCAACTATGATGCGGCCGAAGCCGACCTGACCCGCGCGCTGGAGCTCTCGCCCGACTACACCCTGGCGCTCTTTGCCCGCGCGCAGGCCCGTTTCCTCAAGGCCGACATTGACCAGACTGACACCCCGCGGCGCATAGCGGTGCAGAGTGCCGTGGCCGATCTCGACGAGGTTCTGCGCCTGTCGCCACGCATGTCGGCCGCCTGGTATAACAAAGGGGTGATTCTCGGATCGTCAGGCGATTTCACCTCAGCCATCTCTGCATTCACCCGCGCCATTGAGCTGAACCCCGATCTTGGCGAAGCGTGGTATAACCGCGGCTACGCCTACCTGCGTCTGGGCAACCGCGAAGCGGGTCTGGCCGACCTCTCGAAAGCGGGTGAGCTCGGTGTTGTGCCCTCTTACAACCTGCTCAAGCGCATGTCGGTCAAATAACTTGTCAGAATGCGGGATAATCGTTAATTTTGCTCCCAATTACATCTTTAAGACTATGAACGAACTTGCCACGAAATATTCTCCCCGCGATGTCGAGGATAAATGGTATGCCTACTGGATGGAACATGAGCTTTTCCGCTCTGTTCCCGACGCACGTGAACCCTACTGCATCGTGATTCCGCCGCCCAATGTCACCGGAATCCTCCACATGGGCCACATGCTCAACAACACCATCCAGGACATCCTGATACGCCGCGCGCGAATGGAGGGCAAAAACGCCCTGTGGGTGCCGGGTACCGACCACGCATCCATCGCCACCGAGGCAAAGGTTGTGGCAAAGCTCGCAGCCGAAGGTATCAAGAAAAGCGATCTCACCCGCGAGGAGTTTATGCGCTATGCCTATGAGTGGAAGGACAAGCACGGGGGCATCATCCTCGAGCAGCTCAAGAAACTCGGCGCTTCGTGCGACTGGAGCCGCACAGCGTTCACCATGGACGACATCCGCTCGCGCAGCGTGATCCGCGTGTTTGTCGAGCTCTATCGAAAAGGGCTGATCTACAAGGGTGTCAGAATGGTGCATTGGGATCCCAAGGCTCTCACGGCACTCTCTGATGCCGAAGTGATCTACAAGGAGGAGCAGAGCAAGCTCTACTATCTGCGCTATCGCATTGTGGGTGAAGACGGCTATGCCATTGTGGCCACCACCCGCCCCGAGACCATCATGGGCGACACCGCAATGTGTATCAACCCCAACGATCCCAAAAACGCACACCTGCGCGGCAAGCGCGTGATCGTGCCTCTTGTGGGGCGCGAAATTCCCGTGATCGAGGATGAATATGTGGAGATGGACTTCGGCACCGGCTGCCTCAAGGTGACTCCGGCCCACGATGTCAACGACTATATGCTCGGCCAGAAACACAACCTCGAATCAATCGACATTTTCAACGACGACGCCACCCTCTCGGAGGCAGCTGGAATGTACGTAGGAATGGATCGCTTCGAGGTGCGACGCCAGATTGCTAAAGATCTTGAAGCTGCCGGCCTGATCGAAAAGATCGAGGACTATCAGAACAAGGTTGGCTACAGCGAACGCAACACCGACACCGTCACCGAGCCGCGAATCTCGGCTCAATGGTTCCTGAAGATGGAGGGGCTGGCAAAGCCCGCGCTCGATGTTGTTGAAAACGACATTGTACGCTTCATCCCCGAGAAATATAAAAACACCTACCGCCATTGGATGACTGATGTGCGCGACTGGTGCATCTCGCGCCAGCTCTGGTGGGGTCACCGCATTCCCGCATGGTACCTGCCCGACGGCCGCTTCGTTGTTGCCGAGACTGCCGACGAAGCCCTGCAGCTTGCCCGCGCCATCAACCCCGATCTCTCGGCCGACGATCTCCATCAGGAGGACGATGTGCTCGACACATGGTTCTCATCATGGCTCTGGCCCATCTCCCTGTTCAACGGCATTCTCGACCCCGACAACGAGGAGATTAACTACTATTATCCCACGGCAGATCTCGTTACGGGACCCGACATCATTTTCTTCTGGGTGGCGCGCATGATTGTAGCCGGCCTGGAGTTCCGCGGCAAGCAGCCGTTCAACAATGTCTACTTCACCGGAATTGTGCGCGACGAGATCGGCCGCAAGATGTCGAAACAGCTCGGCAACTCGCCTGACCCGCTTGACCTCATGAAAGAATATGGCGCCGACGGTGTGCGCATGGGCATCATGCTTTCCGCTCCGGCCGGCAACGACATTTTCTTCGACAAGAAGCTCTGTGAGAACGGCCGAAATTTCTGCAACAAGATTTGGAACGCCTTCCGCCTTGTCAAGGGTTGGGAGGTGAGCGACACCGCATCTCAGCCCGAGAGCTCACGTCAGGCAATCGAATGGTTTGGCGCGCGCCTGAGCGAAACCGCCGCCGAGATCACCGACCTTTTCTCGAAGTTCCGCATCTCGGAGGCGCTGATGGCTGTTTACCGTCTATTCTGGGACGAGTTCTCGTCGTGGTATCTTGAGAGCGTCAAACCCGCCTATCAGCAGCCTGTTGACCGCGCAACAATGCGCGCCACAATGGACTATTTCGACGCCCTGCTGCGCCTGCTCCACCCGTTCATGCCGTTCATCACCGAGGAACTCTGGCAGCACATGGCCGATCGCCGTCCGGGCGAGTCGATCATGTATGCACCCCTGCCCGCACCTGCCCTGACACCGCGCAGCGCCGAGCTGCTCGAGGCTATGGAGGAGGCCAAGCAGATTGTCAACGGTGTAAGAGGAGTCAGGGCTCAGCGCAACCTCCCTCAGAAAGACCGGCTCGAACTGAAGGTTGTTGGCGGCTCAGTGTGCCGTTTCGCCGACCTTGTTGTTAAGCTCGGAAATCTCAGCGGCTTCTCTGTCGCCGAGGCCAAGGATCCGGCAGCAGCACAATTTATGGTAGGCACTGTTGAGTTCAACGTGCCTCTGGCCGACCGTATCGATCCCGAGGCCGAGCGCGCGAAACTCAACAAAGAGATTGAGTACTACGAAGGCTTCCGGCAGTCGATACTCAAGAAACTCTCCAACGAGCGCTTTGTAGCCAAAGCGCCCGAGGCTGTCGTGGAGGCTGAGCGCAAGAAGCTGTCAGACGCCGAAGCGAAACTCGTTGCACTGCGCGAAACCCTCGGCGCCCTCAGCTGAGGCCCTTTCCCCGAACTTCCGCTTTCTCCTCACCGTTCACCGAACAATGAAAGGCTATCAGATTTTCAGGCTCACGTGCCTGGTGTTGCTTTGGCTCATTTTGTGCTGGTTTGTCGTGGCTTATCAGCCCTTCACCCTTCGTGTGGCTTTCATTCTGATTGCCTCGGGCATTATCGTGTTCGTGCCTGTCTATAAGAAGTATGTCAAAAATGGAAAGCAAGACTGAATATCCGCTGCTTGATTCCATAAAGCAACCGGCCGACCTGCGCGCCATGAGCCCCGGGCAGCTTCCCGAAGTGTGTCAGGAGCTCCGTCGCTTCCTCATATCTCACCTGTGTGACAATCCCGGGCATTTCGCTTCCGGAATGGGCGCTGTGGAGCTCACTGTGGCGCTCCACTATGTGTTCAACACCCCTTACGACCGCATAGTGTGGGATGTCGGCCATCAGGCTTATCCTCACAAAATCTTGACAGGACGTAAGGATCGCTTCGACACCCTCCGCAAGTTCGGTGGCCTCAGCGGATTCCCCAATCCCGCCGAGAGCCGCTACGACACCTTCACCGCCGGCCATGCCTCAAACTCGATTTCGGCAGCGCTGGGCATGTCGGTGGCATCGTCGCTGAGCGACGAACATCCACGGCGCAAGGTTGTGGCCGTAATCGGCGACGCCTCGATTTCAGGCGGCCTCGCGTTTGAAGCCATCAACAATGCTGCAAACGCCAAGTCGGATATCCTTATAATCCTAAATGACAACGATATGTCGATCGACCGCAACACGGGGTCGCTCAATTCATATCTCGCTCATATCAACACTTCGAAAGCCTACAATAAGCTTCGCGACAAAATCTACCGCCTGCTCAAGCGGCTCCACATTGTCGGCGAACGGCAGCGCGGCTTCATAATGCGCTTCAATAACAGCATAAAGAGTATTGTAGGCCGCGAGCAGAACATTTTCGAAGGTCTCAACATCCGCTATTTCGGGCCGATTGACGGCCACGACACCGAGCGCATTGTCAGGGTGCTCAGTGACATCAAGGACATGAAAGGGCCCCGTCTGCTGCATCTGCGCACCGTGAAAGGGAAAGGCTATGCACCTGCCGAGAAAGATCCGGCAGTGTGGCATGCTCCGGGCAAATTCGATCCCGCGACCGGCCAACGCCACGGTAGTTCGAAAAACGGGGGACCGAAGTTTCAGGATGTGTTCGGCGAAACATTGGTGGAACTCGCCCGCGACAACAACAGGATTGTCGGCATTACGGCCGCAATGCCTTCGGGCACCTCAATGTCAAAAATGATGAAGGCGTTTCCCGAGCGGAGTTTCGATGTCGGCATCTCAGAAGGCCATGCAGTAACATTTGCCGGAGGAATGGCTAAGGAGGGCCTGCTGCCGTTTGTAGCTATCTACTCCTCGTTCCTGCAGCGCGGCTACGACCATATTATTCACGATGTTGCCATTCAGGGACTTCCGGTGACATTCTGCATTGACCGCGCAGGTCTTGTGGGCGAAGACGGGGTGACGCATCACGGCACATTCGACCTCGCCTATCTGCGGCCTGTGCCGGGGCTCACCGTCTGCGCCCCTCGCGACGAGCGGACCCTCCGCAACATGCTCTACACTGCCCAACTGCGTGAGTCAGGCCCTATGGCAATCCGCTATCCCCGCGGCAACGGCCGCAACCCAGACTGGCGTACTCCCTTCGAGGCCGTCGAGATCGGCACGGGCCAGCAGCTGGCCGAAGGCACAAAAGTGGCGGTGCTGGCAATCGGCACATCCGCGCTCGACGCGCTCGACGCCGTTAATGCCGCCCGCATGAAGGGAGTCGACGCGGCCCTTTGGGACATGAGATTCCTCAAGCCGATCGACACCTCGATCCTGAAGCAGGTGGCGGCGATGAACACCCCGGTCATAACAGTTGAGGACGGCACCGTCAACGGAGGCCTCGGTACAGCTGTGGCCGAATGGATGGCCGGTAACAACTGCACCGCGCCCCTGATAAGGCTGGGAATCCCCGACACGTTCATTGACCATGGAACTGTCAGTGAACTCAAGAGATTGTGCGGAATCGATCCGGAATCTATCGAAAAGGCGATTCTCGACGCAGCTAAATCTGAAACCAAGCATCCATGAGAATAGTTATTGCCGGAGCAGGCGAGGTTGGTGTCCATCTTGCGCGCCTGCTCAGTCAGGAGGAACAGGACATTGTGTTGCTCGACCAGAACAGCGCACAGCTGCAGTCGGTTGACTCCACATGCAATCTGCTCACATGCACCGGAAGCCCCATATCGCTTCAGGCACAGCGTCAGGCCGGTGTTGAGAACTGCGACCTGTTCATCGCCGTGACTCCTTATGAAACCACCAATGTCATTGCCGCCGAGATAGCGAAAAGCCTCGGCGCACGCAAGACTGTGGCGCGGATCGACAACTATGAGTTCATGGAATCGCGCAACCGCGAGCTGTTTACCCGTCTGGGAGTCAACACAATGATCTATCCCGAATATCTGGCAGCGCTCGAAATCAAGACTGCTCTCGAACGCAACTGGGTGCGCCACTGGTTCGAGCTCCATGACGGTCAGATTATAGTTGTCGGGGTGAAACTGCGCGAAAATGCCATGATAGCAGGCATGCAGCTCAAGGAGTTCGCGGCGCGCGAACACAACTTTCACGTTTCGGCCATCCGGCGCCGCCACCGTATCATCATTCCCCGCGGTGACGACCGTCTGGAGCCTAACGATATTCTGTACTTCACCACCACGGCCGGCCATGTCGACGAGCTGCGCGAACTCTGCGGAAAACAGGTCAACACAATAACGCGCATCATGATCATGGGTGGCAGCCGCATTGCCATCCGCCTCGTGAACCTTTTTGACAGCAAGCGCTTCAAGTTCAAGATCATTGAGATGAGCCGTGAAAAGTGTGTGCATCTCGCCGAGAAATGTCCCGGTGCCGAAGTGATTCACGGCGACGCGCGCGACATCGACATGCTCCGCGACGAAGGAATCGAGGACACCGACGCGTTCATTGCACTGACCGGTAGCTCTGAAACAAACATCCTTGCCTGCCTGTCGGCAAAGGAGATGGGCGTCAAGAAAACGATAGCCGAAGTTGAGAACATCCAGTTTATCTCGGAGGCCGAGAATCTCAACATCGGCACGATCATCAACAAGAAACTGCTGGCTTCGAGCGGCATATTCCAGATGCTCCTTGACAGCGACACGAACGATTCGCGCTGCATGGCCCTTGCAGATGCCGAGGTGGCCGAAATCGAGGTGAGACCGAAATCAAAAATCACCCGCGGAATGGTGCGCGACCTCACCCTGCCGCGCGACATGACTGTCGGTGGACTCGTACGCGACGGAAAAGGAATGCTCGTTAACGGTAACACCCAGATCCTACCGGGCGACCGTGTGGTTGTGTTCTGTCTGCTCGGAGCGCTCCATAAAGTTGAAAAACTATTTACCTGATGGCCCGCGGCGCGACAATCAATTTCCCGCAGATAGCCCGTGTGATCGGCTGGCTTCTGATGATCGAGGCGCTCTTTCTGCTGCTTCCCCTCGCCGCATGCCTGATTTATGGCGAAAGCGACTGGAAAGGCTTTGCCCTGGCCACAGCCTGTTCGGCAGCGGCAGGTGCGGTGCTCACGTTCTGCATCCGCTCACGCAGCCGCAACATGGGTAAACGCGAGGGCTTCCTGCTCACAGGGCTCGTGTGGGTTGTGTTCTCGCTTTTCGGAATGATTCCGTTTATGGCCTGCAGCAATCCTCTGTCGCTCTCCGACGCCTATTTCGAGGCAATGTCGGGCTTCACCACCACCGGCGCATCGGTGATGAACTCGGTGTCGCATCTTAGCCATGGCATTCTGCTGTGGCGCAGCGAGATGAACTGGATTGGCGGCATGGGAATAATTCTCTTTACCCTGGCCGTGCTCCCCATGCTGAACCATTCGGGAGGCATGCAGATGTTCAATGCCGAAGTGACCGGAATAACGCATGAGAAACTGCGTCCGCGTGTGAGTCAGACAGCCAAGGGGCTATGGGGTGTCTATATTTTCCTGACGCTGCTGCTGTTAGGGCTTCTGTGGCTCGGCCCGATGAGTTTCTTTGAAAGCGTGTGTCATGCCTTTTCAACGGTGTCGACCGGCGGTTTCTCCACCCGCGACGGATCGATCGGCGCATGGAACTCCGTTTATGTCGACATCGTGATCACGATATTCATGTTTCTCGGAGGTGTGAACTTCACTCTGATCTACCGCGCTTTTCACGGTGATCTGAGGGCTCTGCGCCGCAACGACGTGTTCATGACGTTCATCAAGGCGATCGGAATCTATTATGTCATTATCGTGATCTCGATCATTATCTCGGGGCAGTGTGACTCGGTCAAGTCAGTGACCATCGCACCCCTGTTCGAGATCGTATCGGCCATGACCTCGACCGGCTATGATGTCACCAACTTTGAGCGGTGGGGCACCTTCGTGCTATCACTGATGTTTTTCATCATGTTTTTCGGGGCGTGCGCCGGATCAACCAGCGGTGGAGCGAAAATCGACCGTTTCCTGTTCCTGATGAAGAATCTCCGCAACGAAATCTACCGTTGCGTTCACCCCAACAGCATTCTTGCGGTGAGAGTCAACGGCAAGGTGATGAGTCAGGAACTTGTGTCGAAAGTGATAGCGTTTCTGTGTCTGTATGTTCTGACGATCACCGTTGGCGGCGCTATCCTTACGGCAGTAGGGCTTCCGCTGGTCGACGCATATTTCTCGGCATTCTCATGCGTGAGCAATGTGGGTCTGGGAGCCGGAGTGACCGGCTACGGCGGCAGCTACGACATTATCCCCGACGTCGGCAAATGGATTCTCTCGCTGATCATGCTCATAGGCCGTCTGGAGGTTTTCACCATCCTGATTCTTTGCTCGCCCGGATTCTGGCGCAAATAAGGCCTTTGCCCTTTGAGTGAAAATTGCTAAATTTGCAGTTGGAAATTTTCAATACAATTTTAAGGTAAAAAAATCATGAGAAAGAATATTGTTGCCGGCAACTGGAAAATGAACACCACTCTCCCCGAGGGTGTCAAGCTGGCCGAAGAAGTGAATGCAGCTCTCAAGGGCGCCGATGCGAAGTGCGACGTTATCATCTGCGTGCCTTTCACACATCTTGCAAGCGTGAACGCTGTGATCGACCCTGCCCTTCTTGGTCTCGGCGCCGAAAACTGTGCCGATCACCTCAAGGGTGCTTACACCGGTGAAGTGTCGGCCCCGATGGTTGCCTCGACCGGCGCACGCTACGTTATCCTCGGCCACTCAGAGCGCCGTCAGTATTACGGCGAAACATCCGAGACACTGAAAGAGAAGGTAAAGCTCGCTCTCGAAGAGGGCCTCACCCCCATTTTCTGCATTGGCGAAGTGCTTGAGGAACGTGAGAACGGCACTTATAACGATGTTGTCAAGGCTCAGATTGAGGAAGCGCTGTTCAACCTCAGTGCCGATGATTTCAAGAAACTCATTCTTGCCTACGAGCCCGTGTGGGCCATCGGAACCGGTAAGACAGCAACCGACCAACAGGCCCAGGACATGCACGCTTTCATCCGCAAGACCATCGCCGACAAGTATGGCAAAGAGGTTGCCGACGAGATCTCGATTCTTTACGGTGGCAGCTGCAAGCCCTCGAATGCCAAGGGCCTCTTCTCACAGCCCGATATTGACGGCGGCCTCATTGGCGGCGCATCGCTCGAAGCCGAGTCGTTTATGGGTATCGTCAAGGCTTTCTGATAAAGCATAGGCGTTAACCCGAATAATAATCAAAAAAGAGTGTGTCGCCCTGAACCGTTGAGCGGCACACTCTTTTATCTTTTCTCAACCTCACTGCTCAACACTCTCTATGGAATACGCATTTGCGATCATTGCCGCGGCCGCGATTGTGTGGATAATAATTCTGTTGCGCGAGCGGGCCACCCTCTCTGCTGAAAATTCACGCCTGCAGGAACGGCTGACAATCATCAGCGAGCAGCAGCCTCAGCAGCGCCAGGCCGAGGAAGACCGTTTCCGCAACATTGCATCAGAAATTTTCGACAGGAACTCGCGCATGCTCGACGAGCGCCACAGTGAGCGCCTGACCTCACTGCTCGATCCTCTGAAACGCGACATCGAGAGTTTCCGCAAATCAGTGACTGAATGCTATGACACCGAGATGCGCGAACGCCATTCGCTGCGCGACCGCATCCGCGAGCTTGTCGACGAAAGCCGGGTGATAGGCCGTGAGGCTAAAGACCTCACTCTGACCCTGCGTGGTGGCGGCCGTGTGCAGGGCGACTGGGGTGAGATGCTTCTTGAGTCGATCCTCGAAAAGAGCGGGCTTAGGCGCGGCGAGGAATTCAGGCTGCAGCAAACTGCTGTAAACGATGAAGGGCGCACGCTGCGCCCTGACGCCGTGGTGTATTATCCCGACGGTCGCTGCCTGGTGATCGACTCTAAGGTTTCGCTCACGGCATTCCTTGAACTCACCGAATCAACCGATGCCGAACGCACTGCCGCCCTCGGGCGCCGCCATGTTCAGTCGGTGCGAAACCACATTTCCGAACTGCGACGCAAAAACTATCAGGACTTCACCGGGTGTGCCTCAACCGATTTCGTGCTGATGTTCATTCCCAACGAGCCTGCCTACATCGAGGCAATGCGTATCGACCCCACTCTATGGCAGGAGGCATGCGACCAGCGAGTGCTCATTGTGTCGCCAACGCATCTTGTGGCCACGCTTAAACTCGTTGAACAGCTATGGCGGCAGGATCGCCAGACACGCCACGCGCTCGAAATCGCCACCGAAGCAGGGAAAATGTACGACAAATTCGTTGGGTTCACAACCGATATGGAAACCCTCGGAAAGGGCCTGGAACGCGCCCGCAAGGCATTTGACGATGCCATGGGAAAGCTCTCGACAGGCCGCGGCAACCTCACCGACCGTGCACGCGCGCTTCGGGAGCTCGGTGCTAAGGCCTCCAAATCGCTTCCCGGCAATCAGGAACAACCCGACGGTCAGGCCTGACCGAGTGGAGTCATGTGATAACCCAGTGCGTTGAGCTCTGTGTCGACACCCATTGAAAACAGTGCGTGAAGCGCCGACATGTAGGTCTGGAGCGCTACCGGTGTTCCGGGCTCAGCCCCTGAATGCTGAATCATGCTCAAGGCCCGGGCCGCACATTCTCCCACCATTTTGCTGACGGCCTCAGCCTCGGCATCGTCAAGCTTAAGGACATCGCGCAAAACGTAGTCGTCAAGATTGTCGTAGCTCTTTGCATCGCGCAGCTCTTTATAGAGCTCGGCGCCTGTCTTTTTGGAATACTTCTCCCAATCAACATCCCAATAGAGGGCGAGGGCCATACCCACAAACATGATCCAGCCAAGTGAAACAACCGGATAGTCGGCAAACTCGCGCACCCCGTCGGGCACATAGGCTTCGGCTACCGAAGGCCACATGTCTTCCACATCGGGACACTCGGGCAGTTTTTCGTCAACGCGGTCAATGCTGCGCAGATATTTATAAAGATCGTCGCGGAGTTTTTTCTCAAATTCCATAATATAACTGAATTTTTTAGATATTGACTATATAGCGATATCTCACACTCTGAACATCCTTACCGAACGGGTCACGATCTTGATGTCGACATTGAGTCGGGTCGAGATCTCCTCGCCGGTGTAGCCGGTGATCCAGAGGGTCACGATTGACCGCTGTGGCTCGGCAAGCGCTTCGAGACTGTGATTGATAGCCTCAGGAGTCACGGCTCCCTCAGGAATTTCTGACTCGGCTGTTGAACTCAGCTTCACACGCTCCTTGTGTTTGGGCACGGCAACGGTGTAATGCTCGGCATAGACCGAACGCATGATTCCGCGCACCCAGGTGTCGAAGCCTGCTGTCGATTCATTATATTCCTCTGCATGATCGAGCGCCGAAAGGGTGCTGTCCTGAAGCAAATGATAGGCACGGTCGCGGTCACCTGTGAGAATCAGGGCAAGATTTAGCATTTTCGACTGCATTTGCAGAAGCTGAGTGTTAAAATTCTGATCTGTCATAATCGTTCCGTGTAGGTTGAAAATTGGGTGAAACGGAGTTCACCTGACGCTTATATATGTATAAGGATAGAATTGTGGATTATGTTGTTATAAAATTTCAAAAAATTTCTTAACATCACCGTAACGCTATTGTAACAGCTTTGCAACATTTTGGATTTTGTGTTGTTATAGCAATGTAACGAAATTAAAACATAAATACTAACTCCTCTAAAATTATGGAAAATCAAGCTCCTCTCAAAGGAATCAAAGTGGTTGACTTCACCGAAGTGCAGTCAGGTCCTTCATGTACACAGATGCTGGCATGGCTCGGCGCGGAAGTAATCAAAATCGAGCGTCCCGGCGTTGGCGACGCAACCCGTAAAGAACTCCAGTTTAATCCCGATCTCCCCTCTTATTACTTCCTTCAGCTCAACAGCGATAAGAAATCGCTGTCGCTCGACGCCAAGACTGCCGACGGTAAGGCTATTTTGACCAAACTGATCAAGGAGTGTGATATTTTCGTAGAGAATCTCCATCCGGGTGCCATGGACAAGCTCGGCTTCGGCTGGGAGCAGGTACACCAGCTGAATCCCCGCTGTATCTACGGCACTATCAAGGGCTTCCCTCTTTCTTCGCAATACAAGAACCTGAAAGCCTACGAGCCTATCGCTCAGGTTACTGACGCAGCAGCCACAACAACCGG
>CAZKXM010000049.1:0-13688 GCA_964556785.1 uncultured Bacteroides sp.
ACGCGCGATTTCGCGGCGGACGGGGTCGAAGCCTGAGAGCACGATAGCCTCGGGGGTGTCGTCGACAATGATCTCGATGCCGGTTGCCGCTTCGAGGGCACGGATGTTACGGCCTTCGCGACCGATAATGCGTCCCTTGATCTCGTCGGAGTCGATGTGGAACACGGTGACGGAGTTCTCGATGGCGGTTTCGGTGGCCACACGCTGTATCGACTGCACCACGATCTTCTTGGCCTCCTTGTTGGCCGTCATCTTGGCTTCGTCCATGATGTCGTTGATATAGCTTGCGGCGGCTGTCTTGGCCTCATCCTTCAGGCTTTCAACGAGTTTTTCCTTGGCTTCCTCGCTCGAGAGGCCTGAGATGTGCTCCAATTCTTCGCGGGCTTTGCGGTGGAGACGGTCGAGCTCGGCCTGACGTCCTTCGAGCACATTTGCCTGCGCTTCGAGGTTGGCACGTGTCTGTTCGAGCTCGTTGCGGGTGCGCTGATTCTCGCTCTGCTGCTGGTTGAGCTGGCTCTGACGCTGTTTCATGCGTCCCTCCTCGGCCTGCATTTTCTGGAGGCGTTGCTGGGCCTGCTTTTCGGCTTCACCTTTTATGCGGATCTCCTCCTGACGTGCGTCAAGAAGTTTCTTTTCCTTGATTACCTCGCCTTCGCGCTCGGCCTCGGCGATGATCATGGCGGCGCGTGAGCGGGCCATTCTGCGCTGAACGAACATGGTTGCCACACAGCCTATCGCGGCTGCCACAACCATGGCGCATAGTATGATGAGAAATGATGTCATATTGTGATGAATTTTAGTTTTGTAGACTGGTGGTTAATGATTTGGCTTAGGGTTCCTGACTCGAATTCTTGTTGGTTTGATGATAAGTAAATTAAAAAAGAAACACGCTGCCCGGTCACTTTGGATGGCAGACACCGTCACGGGGCGATGCTGATAGTCTTAATCAAGCATCGGTTGGCGTTTCGGAGCCCGGCCATCACAGATGGTGAAGGCATCGTGCGGAAAACTGTCGGCGACTGCGGGCCTCTGCCCTGTGTGTCACCCGGCTGTGTCGGCGGCGGTGGCATCGCCGCTTTCAATCTCGATCAGCGCCCGGTCAAGCTCCTTGTCGAAGTCGGCGAGCAGATCGTCGAGGTTGTCCAGCCTTTCAAGGTGTGCATAATAGAGCTGGGCGAATCTCAGGGTCACCATCGCCAGGATTTCGCCCGACGCTTTCTCCCTGAATTTCAGCCGCCATGCTTGCCACAGGCGGTTGATATTGAATTCGGCCCGGCGGATGGTTTCTTCCTCCTGGAGCGACACTCCGTGCATCGCTATCGGGGGCAGATCGGCCAGGCGCACTGTTATGTTCAGCTTATCTTTCATTGCAATTCTTTCGCTTTCGTGGTTGTCAATCAGTCAGGTCCAGAATGCACCGGTCAATTTCCCGCACTAATCCGGCAATCAGGCTGCGGGTCCGTTCGACCTCCTCGCGGTCAGGATTGATCGTAACCGAGGCTCGGAGGAACTCCAGAGAGCGCTGCTGCTCGGCAATGGTGCGGTCGCGCTGCGCAATGGCTTCGTCGCGCAGCTTGAGCTCCTGCTCAAGCTGGCGGCGCACCTGCTCCAACGCTGCATATTTCCGCACAAGCACATGCGTTTTTGCCTTGAGCGAATCGATGCGCTGCTGGAGGTCGGTTGCCATCTTGGTTGCCAAATTTCCACAAATTTATGGATTATTTTTCAGATACCAAGAGGTTGCGTTGAGTTTTTTCAGGCTGGAGGTAGATTTTTTGTCGCTGGGGCTGCATCGTTGCCTGCCGAACCGCCGGTGGAATCTTTGCGCCACTGCGGCCTGGCATCGAGCAGGGCTGCCCCGAGGGCGAGGGCCACGAAGGTGAGGCTCATTGTCTGGTTGAGGCCGCCGAAGCCGCCAAGGCCCATGATCGAGGCCATCATCACAGCCGACAGATAGAACCGCGCTTCGGTGGTGCCCTTCTTCAGCAGGAAGAACAGGTAGAGGTAAAGCGCTATCTCCACACAGAAGCCGAGCAGGCCGGTGCTGAGGATGGTGTTGAACTGCGTAACCTCAACCATGGCCACATTTTCGTCAGCACGCGTCTGGTCGCTGTAGAGCTCGTTGTCGATCTGATAGCGCTGCAGGGTTGTTTTGGTGGGGTGGAGGAATCCGAAACCCTGAATAAGACAATGTTGCTCGACAAGGGCGTGATACTTTGGAATGATCTGAGCCATTCGCGATGATCCGAAATCGGCCAGATCGTCAGAGTCCTGACTCTCGCTGAGAATATCGAACTGGTCGACGGCCTGGCTTACGCGGAGAAATCCTCCGGTGGCCGAGTCGATATAATAGAGCGACACAAGTGCCACTGCCGTGATTGCGACATACTTGACAAACTGCTTGAAGACGCCCTGAAACGTGACATAGGTGAGCACGAAAGCTGCGATCACGGTGATTGTGCGTGTCGAGGCAAACGCCCCGGCAACAATCACCCACTGCCACCAGCGCAGTTTATAGTAGCGAGCCAGCGGGTAGGCCGCAACGATAATGATGAACATCGCGCTGGGATATTTTCGCGGGAAGTAGGTTGAAAAGGGCATCCAGTGGAAGTCCCAGAACGTGGAGAGCGTCGGAGCGTCAGAGTAGGTTCCGGGCAGGAGCACCCAGCCGCTGAACACAAATCCGTCAAGGCAATAGAACACGCATATTATCAGGAAGAACACAACTATCTTCTTCATCAGCAGCTTGATGTCGAACCGACGGTTGGCAAACACCCACAACGGCAGAATGAAGAAAATGATGGTGAAATACCATCGCATTGTCTGAAACTGGATCGAGAATTTCTCGTCGCTGAGGGTCGACATTGCCAGCAGGAAGATAATATAGATCGCGATGGCGGTTGTAACCTTCTTGATCTGCGGGTTCTTGCGATACACCAAAAGCCCTGCTGCCGAGGCTGCCAGCAGAATGTCTGACAGGTTGACCGGCATAAGCTCGGGGGCTATGAAGCCCACACCCGTCGAGAGCACCGCCACCATTATCAGAAAGTCGTAACGGTCGTTGATAAAGCGGTTGATCAGGATAAACACCGTCAGGACAAGTGCCGGAAAAAACGAGAGGCCCACCAGCGACAGCGAGAACAGAAACAGCGTTGCCCAGGTCCATGTTGAGAACGGGGCTCTGAGCAGTTCCTTGCCTGAAGCTGTAGCAGCGGTGACGTGTGAAGTGTCGCGGGTCTTTTCCATTTGACATGCAAAGGTATGAAAAATCGTGGAATATACTTATCTTTGTCGTGATGTTACTGACAGTTTTCACACCTGTTTACAATCGAGGTGAGCTTCTGCGGCGCGCCTACGACAGCCTCTGCCGGCAAACCGATATGGATTTCGAGTGGCTTGTGGTTGACGACGGATCGACCGACGACACTCCCCGGGTGCTCCGTGACATAGCTTCGGCCCACACGGCGCCGTTCCCCATCAGGATCGTCACCACGCCTAACGGAGGTAAGCACAGGGCTGTCAACCGGGGCGTCAGCGATGCACAGGGCCGGTGGTTCACCATCCTTGATTCTGACGACTATCTGACCCCCGACGCTGTCGCTACGATCAGGCGTCGGCTCGACGGAGTTGACCCCGCGCGCGGCCTGGCAGGGGTTATAGCCCTGCGTGTGCATCCCGACGGAACGACTGTCGGCACCCCGTTTACAACCGACTCACTTGAGTGTCATCACTCTCATTACCGCAATGTGCTCGGCATTGAGGGCGACCGTGCCGAGGTGGTAGCCACAGAGGTGATGCGGCGTTATCCTTTTCCCGAGTTTCCCGGCGAGCGATTTTTGCGCGAGGGCCCTGTGTGGCAGCAGATCGGAACCGACTATAAGTTTCGCTACACCTCCGATCCCATCTATGTCTGCGATTATCAGCCCGACGGCCTGACGGCAAAAGTGGCCCGCCTGCATGAGCTCAATCCCATGGGCGCGGTGTGGGCCAACGCGATGGCGCTCCGGTCAAAAGATCTTGACTGGAAAAGCCGTCTGAAGCTCACGGCACAGTGGCTCAGATGGAGAAAGCTGATCGAGAATAAAGAGTTTGTAACCCCTCTGCCTGCCGGTGCGCGCAAGTGGCTCCCGGTGGCTCCGGTGGTCAACATGCTGCGCTCACTTCTTCGCGCCAAGGCGTGACAGCAGGGCGCTTCGGTAACGCAGATAGAGAGGGTTGGGGAAAATCTCCCACAGAAGCAGGGCGAACACCGAGAAGCAAGCCACCGTCAGCAGGCAGTTGAAAAACGACGGAATCATGTCGTTCCAGAGCCAGTAGCCTCCGGCTGTCACTGCAAAGGCTGCCATAGGAACTCCGAGCTCATTGACCGCCGTGCGGATCATCTTCCAGAAGCCTATCTGCTCGATTCTGCAATAGCTGATGGCGTAGATGGCCAGAACGCAGACAACCCCCGTCACCTGGCTCCATGCAATCCACACCATGCCGTGGCTGAACGCCAGGGCCAGCAGTGAGAGCTGGATAATGATCTCCACAACCGTCAGATGCAGGATGGCCCTCGACTTGCCGTAGCTCTTCATCACGGCCTGGAAGAAATATTTCAGGGCCGAGCCGATGCCGAAGATGATCAGCACCCGGAACACGGGAATGGCACCGTCCCATTTTTCTCCGAAAAGCAGGTGGAATCCCGGCGAAGCGAGCAGGGTGAGCAGCAGGCCAACCGTTACGGCGATTGTGGTCATCCAGCAGAGCATGCGCATCGACAGCTCACGACGCCTGTCGCGGTCATCCTCGTTTGAAACGATGGCGAAAAACGACGAGTTGATAATGTTGTCGATCATCGTGTAGGGCACCTCCTCCATTTTCTGTGCCTGCGAGAAGATACCCGAATCGGCCTGACTCAGGCGGCCGAGCACGAATGTGTTGATGTTTCGGCTGACCTGTGTGATTATGTAAGCTATCATCAGGTTCACCCCGAAACCGAACATCTCGTTAAACGAACTTCTGAAGAAGCCCGGACGGGGAATCCATCGCGTGGCGATCAGATAGTAGAGAAACTGGAATACCGACAGAAATATGCGGCACGACACCAGACCCCAGTAGCCGTAGCCCAGAAGCGAGAGCGTGATGCCCAGTCCTACAGCCGAGGCTGAGGCACTGATGCGCACTATCGCAATCTTTTTCATGTCGAGCTGTTTGCGCAGCTTGGTTTCCTGCACAAACCACATTGTCTGAAACACGAAGCAGATGCCGATGGCCCACATTATGCCCACAAGTTCCGGCTGATGGAAAAATGCTGCGATCGGCCGCGCGAAGATTATGAACAGCAAGCAGAACAATATGCCCGACAGGGCATTGAACGTGAACACTGTCGAATAGTCTTGCGGAGTGGGGTTGAGCTTCTTGATGATTCCGTCGCTCATGCCGCAGCTCGAAATGTTGTAGGCTATGGCGGTGAAGATAGCCACCATCGCCAGCAGTCCGAAATCGTCAGGTGAGAGCAGACGGGCAAGAACGATGTTGCCGCCAAAGGTGATGACCGTGTTGCAGACGCGGTCTATCGTACTCCATTTGTAGACACTCGTTTCGCTTTTCATGATGCGTGGCTGCGGGCCTTGCCGCAGAGGTGGTTGAGAGGATCAGGCCGTGGGGATGCCGCAGCTGTGATCAATCCTTCCGGCGGTTCTTTTTGTCGTTGGTTTGCTCGCCGTAGCCGTAGCCGTAACCCTTGCGTGCCGATGTGCCGTTGATGACGAGCGACATCTTGCGCATGCGGTTATCCTCATAGAGGTCGTTGAAGAAGCGCACGTCGCGCAGCGTGGTGTAGTTGGCACGGCAGACGTAGACAGTGGCGTCGCTCACACGCACGAGCGAAAGGGTGTCGCTCACCATGCCCACAGGCGCTGAGTCGATAATGATATAGTCGTACATGCCGCGCAGTTGCTCGAACAGTTTGTCGACTTCGGGACGCAGCAGCATCTCGCCCGGATCGGGGGGCACGGGGCCGGCGGTGATGATGTCCATATTCTCGGCCACGGCATTGGGAATAATGATGTCGGTGAGGCTTACCGACGGGTCTGACAGATATTCTGTCAGGCCGTAACGGGCCTGAATAGGCAGATATTTCGCCAGGGTGGGTTTACGGATATCCATGCCCACCAGAAGCACCTTGCTGCCCTGACGCGCGAGTGTGGCGGCAAGGTTGATCGAAACAAACGATTTGCCTTCGCCTGACACTGTCGAGGTCATGATCACAACCTTTTCATCGCCCTTGAGCAGCAGCTTGAGGTTGGTGCGGAGCAGGGCGAAGAGCTCATTGAGCGAAGAAGTGCTGCCGGGACGCACAACGAGAGTTTCCTTTGAGCGTGACGTGCAGATCTCGCCCAGCACGGGAACTTTCGACAGCTTCTTCAATTCGTCGGCTGTCTCGAACTTGCTGCGGGTTATGCGGCGCAGATAGATAAACACCGGAGCCAGGCCAAGGCCGATCAGGAACGCAAGGACATACATCAACGAGTTCTTGATGCCTAACGGCTCTGACAGCGAGAAGGCTTCATCGATAATCACACCCTTCGGAACCGAGTTGGCCATTGTCATCGAGGTTTCCTCGCGGCGCTGGAGCAGGAAAATGTAGATCTCCTCCTTCAAGGTCTGTTGACGCAGGATGGAGTGATAGATGCGTTCCTGATAAGGCATTTTGCTAATGCGCGAGTCGCTGTAGTTCACCTGGGCCTCCAGATGGCGCGATGCCGTCAGTGAGCTCTGGTAAGCTTTTTCGAGCGAGGTCTTGAGGTTGGCCCTCATGGCCGCAATCTGTTCGTCGAGTTTCTTGAGCGGAACGTTGTTGGCTTTGGCGTTGCGGGCCAGGTCCATCCGCTGGAGCAACACGTTGTTGTAGGCCGTGATAGCGTCCTGAGCATCGGTTGTGGCGCTGGTCGACGGCATCAGTGAGTTGGCATTAGCCGGGTCGGCAAGGAAATCGTTGAGCATCTTGAGCACCTCGGTGCCAGCCTGAGATTTGATAAGCTCCTGTTCAAGAGCGTTTTTCTGAGCAAGGGTGTAGGTCACGTCGGTGATGGCGTCAGTCATGCCCTGCTCCTTCTTGAACTTCTCGATATCGCGCTCTGTGTTTTCCAGATCGCCCGACAGGAGCGCCAGCCGCGAGTCAATGAACTCGGCGGTTTTCTGCGATTTGAGGTTTCGCTCCTCAATGCCGCGGCTGTTATAGTTGGCGATAATGGTGTTAAGCAGGTCTTTGGCATACTCGGTCGACGCCGACGACATCGACAGCGCTATCACATTCGCTTTTTTGTTGGCGACGGAGATCGACACCTTGTCATCGAGCTGCTCGGCTACAACGTCATAGCCGCTGAAGGTGATGTCGGAGGTCAGTTTTTCGCCCGGAACGAAATATTTTGTCTTGTTGACATAGAATTTGCCGAACTTGGTGGGCACTGTCACTGGCCACCGGTCGGATTTCACCTCAGCGATAACTTTTCCGCGGTTGCGGGCCACGACCTTGATATCGCCTTTGTCGCTGACCTTGACGCGGAATTTCACCGAGGTCATCAGCGTGTCGGCCATGCCGGGCGCTGCATAGACATCGATGGGATAGTCCTGATACTTGAAAATCTTTGTCAGCAGGTTTGGCTTTACAATGTGGGTTTTATTCAGATTGAGGTCTTTGGCCGACTGGCGCAGAACCGAGTGCGACGAAACGACATACACTTCGTCGTCAACCTGACCTTTGCTGCCGAACATGCCTGCAACATCGCCGAAATTAGCGAGCATGCCGTTTGAACCGCCCTTCTCATCGTCTTGCGAAATAAGGATATTGGCGTGGACGGAGTATTCCGGCTGGCGTATCTTGGAATATAGGAATGCGAATCCGACGCACACCACCACGCTGATCACAAAAATATACCATTTTGAGGCGTAGTCGTGGAGCAGGCCCGGAATATCGATGATTTCGTTCTGGTTTTCGCGTTCGTTGCTCATAAGCGGAATTATTTAACAGCTAAAGCGATAACAAGCGATGCAATGACTGAGCATGCGCTGATAACGGCTGAAGTGACCTGGATTTTGTAAGCGTTGTTGACATTGTAGCGTGCGTTTGAGCGGCGAACGTCGTTAGGCTCGACAATGACAAGGTCGTTCTGCTTGAGATAGAAATATGGGCTGTTGAAAAGACTGGAGTCGTTGAGGTTGAGGTGGTGATACTCCTTCACACCGTTGTTTTCGCGCACAAGGAGAATGTTGTCGCGCACGGCATACTGGCTCAGGTCGCCTGCGCGTGCTATCGCGTCGAGAATCGAAAACCGCTCGCTGGTGGCGCTCACCACTCCCGGACGGTTGACCTCGCCCAGAACGTTGATGTGGAAGTTGGTCAGGTCAACATTGACAATCGGATCGTCGATATCCTGGCTGATGCGGTTGTAGAGATATTCGGCGAGCTCGGCGGTTGTCATTCCGGCAACATGGATCTTTCCCAGAACAGGGAAATTGATGTCGCCTTTGGCCGAAACAAGGTAAGGCGTCGGCTGTCCGGCCTGATGATAGGAGATGAGGCCTGTCTGGGGGTCGGGCAGGGGCTCGAATGAAGATGGAATGTTATAGATTATTGACGCGGTGGGATTGATGGACGTCACTGTGATCAACAGTTTGTCGTCGGGCACAATGCGTATTTCATAGTTTGTGTCGCCCAGTGTACCGTCGGGCGAGGTCCTGAGATTGTCGAAATATGACATTGTCTCCTTCGGCGCGCCACACGATGCCATTATCAGGCAGAGGGCCGGCAAAAGCAATCCGGTCAGTATGTTTTTTTTCATAAGTGTCAAAGGCACTGCGATCTGTTCATTCATAACGTTAGCCCGACATCACGGAGGTGTGTGCCTGCGGCTAATACTACAACGCGCCCGCAACACGGTTTAGTGTGTGGAATGGCACACAAAATCTCCGGCACCGTGGCTTACCCACGCGTTGAAGCGGTGCAAAGGTAGCGATTATTATCAGAACGGTGAAACAATTAAGGCCTAAATTTCTCAGGATGTTTTCTGTACGCCGCGAGGCTTGCCTAAGCTAAGCCGGATGTTGAGAAATATTGAGAACACTGAAGGGTGATTTCGGGAGATTTTGATTACTTTTGCAGTGATATGTTTTCAACCGATTTCACGATGGCCGACTATCTTCTCGCGGCCGGCTCGCTGCTGTGCGTGCTGGTTGTGATGGCGATGATGTTTCCGCGTCTGCGCAGGGTGCGGACGGCCTGTGACGCTCCTTCGCCCGAGCCGGCCGACGACGGCATTGCCTATCCTCCGGTGTCGGTGATCGTGACTGCCGACGACGATGCCTGGAACCTGCCTGTGTTGCTGCCGCAGCTGTTGCGTCAGGACTATCCTGCTGCGATGGAGGTGATTGTGGTTGACAACGGCGACTCAGGCCCTACGGAAACGGTTGTGGCCTCGCTTCAGAACGATTATCCGAACCTCTATCTGACATACGTACCGGCCAATTCGCGCAATCTCTCGCGCAAGAAGCTGGCTGTCACCATAGGGGTCAAGGCAGCGCGGTTCGAACACCTGCTGCTGACGTGTGGCAACTGCCGCATCGAGTCGCCGCTATGGCTCCGCTCCATGGCGCGCCATTTTGCCGCAGGAAAGGAGGTTGTGGCCGGCTACAGCTATCCTCTTGCAGCCGATCCCGAGGTGTCGGCCCCGGAGAGCCGCCTGGAGGCGTTTGACCGCGTGAGGGCCTCGGTGGAGTGGCTTGCCTCGGGGCTGAAGGGCCGCGTGTGGCGTGCCGATGCCAATAATCTGGGCTACACGCGCACTCTGTTTTATAACAACAAGGGATTTCAGCGTTCGCTCAACTTCAAGTATGGCGACGATGATATCTTTATCAGCGAGATTGCCGCACCCGGCACGGCTGCCGTTGAGCTCAGCGATGCATCGCGTGTGATCGAGCTTGTCCAGAATGTGAGCCGCGCCCACCGGCTGAAAAAAATTCATCGCGATTTCACCGCTCGCTATCTTCGTCGCGGGCCGCGCCTTGTGTGGTCATTGATGTCGTGGATGTGGTGGGGCTGGCTCGGCTTCTGTGTGGCGGCTATAGCCGTAGGGTTGCCGTCGCTGCTGCCGTTCATCGCCCTGACGGCTGTCAACATTGCGGCGGCACTGACTGTGGGTTGGAAATGGCGTGCGACAATGTCACGGCTCAATGCGCGCAGGCTGTTTCTCACCGTCGGGTGGTTCATAACGGTTCACCCGCTCTACACCTTGCTTTACCGGTTGAGGGGACGCCGCTCGCGGGCAATAAACTTTACCTGGACCACCGAAAAGTGACCCCCATAGAGTCACACTCGCAGCCCTCCACCGGCGCGCCGATCTTGGCGATGGTGACCATGCACGATGTGATTTGAGGCTCAAGTGACTTGAGCGACTCGATGATACGGCTGGCGGCGTGCTCCACAAGCTCCATGGGCTGCGACATCACATTGCGCACAATCCCGACTATCTCGGCATAGTTCACTGTCAGATTCAGCGAGTCGCTCTTACCGGCAAGTGCTGCCGACGGGCATGTGACCGATACCGAAACTTCAAAGTCGTTGCCCACAACGCGCTCCTGCGGGTCAACCCCTATAAGGGCGTGCAGCCTGAGCCGGCTGACAAAAATTTCAGCGTCGACCCCCACCATTGCGCGTCCGGCTGTTGTTACGGTAAGACTTCTTCGGCGATTTTCCCGACAAGGCCTCTCTCACGCCTACGTTGCGGCCCATGCGGTCTTCCTTAGGGTTGCTGCGGCCTGAGTCGTCAACCAGAACGAAGTCAAGCTGTTTCTTCATAAGGTCGGCGCGGGCCACTCTCACCTTCACGTTGTCGCCCAGGCGGTAAACCATGCCGTGACGGCGCCCTGTGAGGGTGTAATTCTTCTCGTCGAAATCATAGTAATCGTCAGCGAGATCGCGCACCGGCACAAGTCCCTCGCATAGATTGTCGTTGAGCTCCACGTAGAGGCCCCATTCGGTCACGCCGGAGATCACTCCGGTGTATTCGTCGCCGAGATGATCGGTCATATACTCAACCTGTTTATATTTGATTGAGGCGCGCTCGGCGTTTGTGGCCAGCTGCTCCATGTCCGAGCAATGCTTGCACTGGTCTTCGAGCTTGGCGGCATTGACCGAGCGCCCGCCGTTGAGGTAGCGCTCAAGCAGGCGGTGCACCATCATGTCGGGATAGCGGCGTATGGGCGATGTGAAGTGGGTGTAGTAGTCAAAAGCGAGGCCGTAGTGCCCGATATTGACTGTGGAATAGACAGCCTTCGCCATCGAGCGGATAGCCAGAGTGGACAGGAAATTTTCCTCACCGCGCCCTTTGACTTCGCTGAGCATCTTGTTGATCGACTTGTTGACCTCGCGCGCCGAGCCCGACGCACGCACCTTATAGCCGAAATTGCGCGAAAGCTGCGCAAGATCGGCAAGTTTGCCGGGATCGGGCATGTCGTGCACTCGATAAACGAATGCCTTTGCTTTCTTTTTGTCAGAAGGCTCACCGATTGTCTGGGCAACCGTTCGGTTGGCAAGAAGCATGAACTCTTCGATGAGCTTGTTGGCGTCTTTCGACTCCTTGAAGTAAACACCCGTGGGGCGTCCCTCCTTGTCGAGCTGAAACTTCACTTCGGCGCGCTCAAACTCAACGGCTCCCTGCTCGTAGCGGCGTTTGCGCATTATCTTGGCAAGGGTGTCGAGGGTCAGGATCTCCTTGGCATAGTCGCCGCTACCTGTTTCGATAACGTTCTGGGCCTCCTCGTAGGTGAACCGTCGGTTCGACTTGATCACCGTGCGGGCAATGCGGGCGTTGACAACATGCGCCTTGCTGTCCATCTCGAAAATGCAGGAGAATGCAAGCTTCTCCTCATCGGGTCTCAGCGAGCAGATGCCGTTGCAGAGATGCTCGGGGAGCATCGGCACCACACGGTCAACCAGATAGACGCTTGTGGCGCGGTTGCGGGCCTCGCGGTCAATCAGAGTGTCGGGTTTGACATAGTGGGTCACGTCGGCGATGTGAACTCCCACCTCGTAGTTGCCGTTAGGGAGACGACGAAGTGAAAGGGCATCGTCAAAATCCTTTGCGTCGGCCGGGTCGATGGTGAAGGTCACCGTATCGCGCATGTCGATGCGGCGGGCCACCTCGGCGGGTGTGATGCCGGCATCGATTTTATCGGCGGCGGCTATCACGTTGGCCGGATAGTTGTAAGGTAGTCCGAACTCGGCGAGAATGGCGTGCATCTCGGTGTGGTTATTGCCTGCGGGGCCTAAAATATCCACAACCTCGCCGCGCGGATTCTTGTGCTCGTCGCTCCATTCGGTGATGCGCACAATCGCTTTGTCGCCGGTTTTTCCGCCGCGTAGCCGGCGGCGCGGAATGAATATGTCGGTCGACAGATATTTTGAGTCGGTCAGAAGGTAGGCGAACGATTCGTCGACCTTCAGTGTGCCGGTAAACACCTGCTCTTTCTTTTCGAGGATCTCCACCACCTGTGCTTCGGGTTCGGCACCGCGGCGGCGTGCGGCTATTGTCACTCTCACTTTGTCGCCGTTAAGAGCATGGAGCGAATTGCGCTCGTCAACAAACACCGATTCGCCGTCGGTATCGGTGATAACGGCGTTCTTGCCGCTTGCGCGGCGCACGAATGTGCCTGTCTCAACGGTTGATCGCTGGGGCTTCTTGTATTTTCCCGGCGAAACTTCAACGAGCGAGCCGTCGAAGGCAAGCTCGGCCAGCAGCATCGCTACAGCCTTCTGCAATTTTGGAGTTGCAGCTCCGATGGCTGCCGAAACCTGTTTATAGTTGAAAGTGGCGCCGCTCTGGCGTGTTATATAATCACTCACGGCCTTGTTGAGGTCGCGTGTCGAGTGTATGCTGTTGGGCAATGAACGTGATGTCATATACGTGTGTAGTTGGTCTTGAACGTTTGATTATAACTGAATAACGCGCCGCCGGGTGATTTTGTTTTACCGGCGGCGCGTTGAATATTGTTCAGGCCAATGGCCTGCGTGGAGATGCGTCAGGCGTCGATGTTGGCGTAGTTGGCGTTTGCCTCGATGAAATCGCGGCGTGGACCCACTTCCTCGCCCATGAGCATGGAGAACACGCGGTCGGCCTCGACGGCATCGGTGATCGTAACCTGCTTGAGAAGGCGCTGTGCCGGATCCATTGTTGTGTCACGGAGCTCCTCGGCGCTCATCTCGCCCAGACCTTTGTAGCGCTGCACCTTGGTGCGGTCGCCATGCTTGGCTATGAACTGCTGAACCTGCTGCTCTGTCCAGCAATATTCCTCAACTTTGCCGCGGATACACTTGTAGAGCGGCGGAGTAGCCAGATAGAGGTAGCCGTGTTCGATGATGGGCCGCATGCGGCGGAAGAAGAATGTCATCAGGAGGGTGTCGATGTGAGATCCGTCGACATCGGCATCGGTCATGATGATGATCTTGTGGTAAGCGAGCTTGGAGATGTTGACTGCCGTGGGGTCGTCAGGCGTGCCGATGGTGACGCGCATAGCCTGGAAGATGTTGCGGATCTCCTGGCTGTCAAACACCTTGTGCTCCATAGCCTTCTCGACATTGAGAATCTTGCCTCGTATCGGGAGCACGGCCTGAATGCGGCGGTCGCGGCCCTGTTTGGCTGTTCCGCCTG
>CAZKXM010000050.1:0-13651 GCA_964556785.1 uncultured Bacteroides sp.
ATGCCGACTGCGGTTTCGACGTCGACATGGGGCCGCTGTTCCAGACCCCGGCTGAGGCTGCCCGTCAGGCCGTTGAGAACGACGTTCACATTCTTGGTGTGAGCTCGCTCGCTGCCGGTCACAAGACTCTGGTTCCGCAGGTGATCGAAGAGCTCAAGAAGCTCGGTCGTCCCGACATTATGGTTACCGCCGGTGGTGTGATCCCTGCTCAGGACTACGATTTCCTCTACAAAGCAGGTGTAGCTGCCATCTTTGGCCCCGGTACCCGTATTCCCACCTCGGCTATCAAGATGCTCGAACTCCTCACTCCCGAGGACTGATCAAACCATTTGAGTTTAATAAGTTTGTAAAGGAGAGACCGGGCCTTCGGGCTTGGTCTCTCTCAATATCTATCAGCTGATATCAATGATAAGATCAATTTATTTCGCAGGCGGATGTTTCTGGGGCACGGCCCATCTGTTTTCTCTTGTTGAGGGTGTTGTGAGCGCAACTGCCGGTTATGCAAACAGCAAGGTTCCTGATCCCGACTATCAGCAGGTGTGCACCGGAACAACCGGAGCTGCCGAGACCGTGCGTGTTGATTACGATGATGAGAAGGTTGGCCTTACCGACCTGATCCTGCTCTATTTCAAGAGCATTGATCCGTTATCGCACAACCGGCAGGGAAACGATGTCGGAACACAGTATCGCACCGGCATCTATTACACCGATCCGGCTGACCGCGATGTGGTCGATGCATTGGTTTCGGCCCTGCAACGCCGCTATTCCGAGCCGCTCGCGCTTGAGACCGGTGAGCTCATAAATTTCTATCCGGCTGAGGAATATCATCAGGATTATCTCAGGAAAAATCCCCGCGGTTACTGTCATCTCAGTCCCGCACTTTTCAGCGAGGCCCGCATGCTTAAGCCCCGCATAAACGATGATAAGGCTGAGCTCAGAGCCAGGCTGACACCGCTCCAATGGGAGGTTACGCAGAACGCAGCTACCGAGCGCCCGTTCATTAACGAATATGACGACGAGTTCCGTCCGGGCATCTATGTTGACATTGTCGACGGGACACCCCTGTTTGTCTCCACGCGCAAATATGACTCAGGTTGCGGCTGGCCCGCTTTTACAGCGCCGATCGCTGATTCGCTGCTCACCGAGCACACCGACACCTCTCTGGGAAGGGTGAGAACCGAGGTTCGCAGCGCTTCGAGCAATGCTCATCTGGGGCATGTGTTTCCCGATGGGCCTGCTGATCAGGGAGGTTTGCGTTACTGCATCAATTCAGCGTCGCTCAGATTCATTCCACGTGATAGGATGGAGGCCGAAGGTTACGGCCGATATCTCGATCTGCTTGATCAGTAAAGCCTCTACGCCTTAACCTCCTGCGCGTTTCCTATAACCACAGGTTTCTTAGGCAGGGTGCAGTCGTTCAGCTCGAGCGGTGTTAGCTCGGTTGTGCCCTTGATGGGTGTGTCAGGAATCTTCTTCATTGTTTCGTTTCAAAACCGGAGTTAGTGCATTGAGTCCGAGCAATGCTGCCACATAAGCGGCACCGAGGACTATTATCCATGGCGATACGGGTAGAATCATCCTGTACCATCCGCCACCCAGATAGCAACCGAACTGCATCCACAGCATTGCCTGGACGCTTACACACATTGTGCACCATGCTTTTGCCCTGAATTTCTGATACCATAGGCTCCACAGAGTGAACGGCAGGCAGCAGAGATTTATCAGAGCAAGAGAGCCCATGTGTTCGGGGAAGAGCAGCATTGTAGCCAGAGTGACACTGAAATAGGCGAAGCCCACTTCGCTCCATCCGAACAGGCCGAAGAATTTCGAGGCTGAGGTTGCGAGCACGGCGTTGCATCCGCCCTCCTGAAGCACGCTGCAAACCGAGTGAGCGGCCTTGTCCTCATAGCCTAACTGATGACGGACAAGCAGTGTGCTGATAAACAGGCCGGCCAGATCGATAACTGTCAGCGCAGCCAGCGACCATGATGCGTAAATTCGGCGTGTAACCGTGAAATAGACAAGCAGCAGCAACACTGCTATCCAAAAAACATACTTCTTCGCTATCGAGGCAATGCTGATAATGCGGTTGAACCGATATCCAGGCTCAGTTGAGTTATCGTCGGCACAGGCAATCATTGCCATGCCGTTCCATGCTTTAAGAAAGTCGGCGAGGGGCGTGGCGAAACGTTTGCCGCAGCTCAGATAAGTGACGCTGTCAGGCGAGACTTCGGCAACAACCACCGCGCCATCCTTAGTTCCGGCTGCAAACGGCAGGGGAAGACTCCGCAAACCATCCTCGCCGGCAGCCTTGACACCCCGGCAGCGTATGCCGTATTTCCCAAGAGCCTTCTCAAGCCCGAAGAGGGTTTGAAAAGGCATTGAGTTGCAAAGGCTGTCGGCATAGTCAGGCGTGAAGGGAACTTCAAGCTCTGATAGCCAGTCGGATAGCAGAGTGCGCTTCATCGGTTTGAGGAATGTATCTGCGGCTAAGCCGTTTATTTACGCATTTCCTGCTCGATCTTCATCAGCAGATCGTTAGCTTCGATTTCTCCGCTATGGCGCCAAACTTCGCGTCCGTCAACATAGAGAATGAATGTAGGCACACCCTGAACATTCTGGTCGTCGGCAAGCTCTTCGTTCTTGTCGATATCAAACTGGTGAATGTTGACGCGACCGGCGAGAAGTTCGCGGATCTGATCTACGATAGGGGCCATCTTGGCGCAATGAGGGCACCATGTGGCAAAAAATTCAACGAGGGTTACCGGGGTCTGGTTGATTACTTCTTGGTAAGTCATAGTGTCAGTTATTTATAGTTTGACACTATAACACCTGCAGCCACTCTAAGGTTTATTCCAGATCGACTCTCACGTGGCCAACCGGCAGTTTGCCCGTGATGCGGAGCACAGTCTGAGCTGCATCGGTTGCTATCCACGCCTGCATGTCGTCGCTCGACTTCTTCTTGCCGGCCGTGGTGAAGCTGAACGTAACGCAGTAAGCCTGTCGCTTCTGTTTGTTGTGAAGAGTGATTGTTTCGCGCCCCGTGTACCTGATTGTAAGCTGCTCGCTCTGCGATCCCGAAAAAATGGTGGTTTTGACAGTTTCGCCAGGTTTCATTGCTGAAAAGTTGAGCTGACGGATATAGTAGAAAATCGAGAGCATGTCGAAGGCAGGGCCTGATGCCGAGAAACTGCGCCGCGATGTTGAGAAGGCTCCGTTTTTCTCGCGCAGGCGGGTTGCCTCAGCCATCGTCACGTTGCCGTGGCGGGAGTAAGTGAGTTTATCGAGGGTATACTTACCATCTTCATGAGCAGCTTTCGTGTAGGATTTCGGAAGGAATCCGTTGCGCGCTACCGTGGCAGTCAGAGTGTCGCGAACTCTGAAGATTTTGTCAGCCCAAGGCTTGGAACGGGCTGTCAGCACAATCCGGTACTGGTCGCCGCTGTTTCTGAGAGTCAGAGTGGCCTCCCCAGCCGCCTTGTGGATAATTCCCCATTTGTAGCCAACGACATAATGCAACGTCTCGTCAGTGAAGCCGGCCCCGGTCGCACTGAGCGCAGCAGCTGCAAACAGAAGAAGGGAACACAAAATATGCTTTATCATAATTAGCAGTATACATTTAACCCTGCAAATATCAGAAGAATCTTTTACGCAAACAAATCGCGCATCCATTATAAGGTTGAGTCTGCCCCATGTTGAGGGAAAATGTGTAAATTTGCGGTATGACAACCGAATTTTCCAAGATGCAGCAGTTGAAGCGTCGTTTTTTCGCGATGCGCAACGGTGTGATTGCCGATTGTATGCGCAAAGCGGGCGCTCCTTACCGTATTGTTTTCGGGCTGACCTTGCCTCAGCTGACCGAGATCGCACGCGATTTTGCCGGTGATGCCGAAATGGCGCGCAACCTCTGGCACAATACTTCGACACGCGAAAGCGTGCTGATCGCTCCGATGATCATGCCTGCCGATGAAATGACGGTTGATGAAGCGAGGGAGTGGATCCGCACGGCCGCATCGGCCGAGGCGATCGATGTGCTCTGCCTCAAGCTGCTCCGCCGGCTTGACTTCGCTGCCGCTGTCGCGCAGGAGCTCGCCGATTCCGAGGAACCGCTCGGCAGGTATACCTCGCTGCGGCTATGGCTCAATCTGCTCCCTGCAAATCAGGAGATTGCAGCCCGGATTGCAGCAAAGGAGCTTGCCAAAAACGAACGCGCCACAAAAGGTGTGGCGCGTCAGCTTATCGATGAGATTGAATTTCTTAGAGAGAGTTAAGAGCCGGGGTCTCTGACCGCGTCAGATTCAGCTGCCGGCGTTCTTCATTGCGCTCTTGCGGCCGAGATAGTCGCTCAGCCAAACTCCGAACAGAATCAGTCCGCAGCCGGTGTAACCCACTATCGTAACCTTCTCGCCGAGAACAAACCATGATGCTATCAGGGTTACGATCGGCTGGAAGTAGAGATAGTTTGAGGCCTTTACGGTGCCCATGCGCTTGATTGACTCGGCCCAGATCATGTAGGCAAGCAGCGATGCGAACACGGCAAGGAACAGGAGATTGGTCCACACCGGAGTTTCGAGCAGAATTCTCGGTGACGAGAGCGAAGGCTGCATTGCCAGGAACGGCAGCGCTGTGATGACGCCGTAGAAAAATGTTTTGCGGGTGATGAAGAATGCGTTGTAGAAAGCATTGAGTCGGCGCAGCGCCAGAGCGTAGATTGCGAATGTGAAAGCGGCTCCGAGAGCAAGCAGGTCGCCCAGAGGATTGATCTCGGGATTGAAGCTGCTGTTGAAAATCACGAAGCCTACACCTATAAATGCCACAACCGAACCGCCGAGCACTCCGGCCGAAGGGCGCTCTGATTTGTAAAGTGCGCCAAGCAGTAGGGTGGTGAGCAGCGGGGAGAGGGTGGTGATCAGCGACACGTTGCTCACAAGAGTGTTCTCAAGGGCGAAGTTTTCGGCAATGAAGTAGATCGAGCCGCCACACACGCCGCAGGTGAGGAAAAGAAGTTCGTCGCGAAGATTGTTGCTTAGCAATTTCTTGTGGCAGAAAGCGAGCAGAATAAGGTAGGCGAGACCGAAACGGTAGATGTAAGTTTCGACGGGTTGCAATCCGCTGTTAAGCAACACTTTGGTTGAGACAAACGAAATGCCCCACGCAATCATTGCGAGCAATGCGCCGATGTGACACCAGAAAAGGGCGCGGTCTTTTTTTCCGACCGCAGTGGTATTAGACGTTGACGAGGCTGAAGCCATAAGAAGTTTGTGAGATATCTTTCGGGTCACAAAATTAGTTAAAATTTTCGGTTCTCAAAGCATTTTGGGCGCTTGGATTGTTGTGTTAAAAAGCATGTTTCATCTATTCGTAACAAAATTACTGAATCATTAACCCATTAAATAAAAAGTAAGGATGAGAATCAAGAAAATTGTAGGTGGCGTTACACTTGCCGCATGTGTTTTGGTGTCAACGAGTTGTAACATGAACAATCTCGGCAAGGGTGCACTGATCGGTGGTGGCAGCGGAGCCGGTGTAGGAGCCGGTATCGGTGCTCTGATCGGTGGAGGCAAGGGTGCGGGCATCGGAGCCGCTATCGGTGCGGCTGTGGGAGCCGGAGCCGGAGCCCTTATCGGCAACAAGATGGACAAGCAGAAAAAGGAGCTTGAGCAGCAGCTGGGTAATTCCGCGACTGTTCAGACCGTTCAGGATCAGAACGGACTCCAGGCAATCAAGGTGACGTTTAACAGCGCCATCCTTTTCCCGACCAACGGCACAACCCTCAGCTCAAACGCACGCAACGAACTCAGCGAGTTTGCAGCATCGCTCCGCAACAACCCCGACACTAATGTGCAGATCGACGGTTACACAGACAATACCGGAACTTATGCCGTGAATGAGCGGGTGGCCAACGGACGCGCCGATGCGGTGAAGACATTCCTGATCAACAGTGGAATCGCCGCAAACCGTCTCACCGCCTACGGTATTCCCATGGCCGACTATGTAGCGTCGAACGACACCCCCGAGGGCCGTGCGCAGAACCGACGCGTTGAAATCTATATCACCGCCAACAGCGAGATGATCCGCCAGGCCGAGGCCGGGACACTCCAGTGAGGATAGGGTGAAAAAGTGTGAATACCGGCCGCAGGTTACAATCTTTTGTGTAAATTTGCGGTCGGTATTACCGTGTTTATATGAGAAACGACTCTCAGACCACCCGCCCGGCGCGCAAGGGGCGTGGGATAATTATAACTCTATGGATTGCCTTCGCTATGGTTGTGGGGGCTGCTTTCCTGTTTTTCTTCCTTGTCTATAACGGCATAATCGGCTACATGCCCCCCGTGGAGGAGCTCAAGAATCCCCGCGACAGGTTTGCCACCGTGATCTACTCGGCCGACGGTCAGGAAATAGGGCGCTATTTCCGCAACACCGGCAACCGTGTATATGCCGACTTCGACGACATTTCGGAGCATGTTGTCAACGCCCTTATCGCAACTGAAGATTCACGCTTCGAGGACCATTCGGGCATTGACGGGCGCGCGCTGATGCGTGTTCTTGTCCGCACCCTGCTGCTCAGGCAGAAGAATGCCGGCGGCGGATCGACACTCACCCAGCAGCTTGCAAAACAGCTTTATTCACCCGAAAGCAACGGCTTTTTATCGCGTGCGCTGCAGAAACCGATCGAATGGATGATCGCCGTCAAACTCGAGCGTTATTACTCGAAGGATGAGATCATAAAGATGTATCTCAACCAGTTTGACTTCCTTTATAATGCCGTTGGCATCAAGAGTGCCGCATGGGTTTATTTCGGGAAAGATCCGAAAGACCTTAACATACAGGAGGCTGCCACACTTGTCGGAATGGTGAAGAACCCGGCTTACTACAATCCCGTCCGTCAGAACGAGCGCACCCGCCAGCGCCGCAATGTTGTTTTCGAGCAGATGGAAAAGGCTGGCCTTCTAACCCGTGCCGAAGTCGACTCACTTTCCGAACTCCCTCTCACCCTTAATTTCCACAAGGTGGATCATAAGGATGGAGTAGCGCCATATTTCCGTGAGGAGCTGCGCCGTGTTCTGCGCGCCAAAATGCCCGTGCGTTCCGACTATCGCGGCTGGGAGATGCAGAAGTTTATCGAAGATTCGATCGCTTGGGAAACCAACCCGCTCTTTGGGTGGATAGAGAAAAATCCGAAGCCCGACGGGTCGAAGTATGACATCTACTCCGATGGACTGAAGATCTACACAACGATCGATACCCGCATGCAGCAGTATGCCGAAGAAGCCGTGGCCAAGCACATGGGCGGCTATCTTCAGCCCGCTTTTTGGCGCGAGAAGCGGGGATCGTCGAGCGCACCCTACACATCCGACAGGCGCGAGCTCTCAGAAATACGCCTTAACCATCTGCTCCGCAACGCCATGCGCAACACCGACCGCTACCGCATGATGCAGAAGGCCGGAGCGTCGAGGGCTGAGATAGAAAAAGCGTTCAATACACCGCGCGAAATGAAGGTGTTCAGCTATCACGGGATGATCGACACCGTCATGACGCCGATGGACTCGGTGAGGTATCACAAGAGCTTCCTTCGCTGCGGATTCGTGGCCGTCGACCCGCAGAACGGACACATCAAGGCGTATGTGGGAGGGCCTGATTTCTCATTCTTCCAGTATGACATGGTTTCCACCGGTCGCCGCCAGATAGGCTCGACAGTCAAGCCGTTCCTCTATGCCTATGCCATGGAGGAGGGCTACACTCCCTGCGATCAGTTCCTTAATTCGCAGCCTGTCTACACTGATGAAGAGGGCAACACATGGGCTCCGCGTAGCGGCGGACAGTCGCGCGCCGGTCAGATGGTTGACCTTCGCTGGGCCCTCACCACTTCAAACAACTGGATTTCAGCGCGCCTGATTTCAGCCCTCTCGCCAGCCAATGTTGCACGCACCATGCACAATTTCGGTATCACAGGCGATATTCCCGCCGTTCTTTCGCTCTGTCTCGGGCCGAATGATGTGTCGGTCAAGGAGATGGCCGGGGCCTACACAGCTTTTGCCAACAACGGCATGCGTGTCGATCCGATGATGGTGACAGCGATTGCCGACGGCAACGGTAATGTGATATCAGAGTTTACACCGAAACACACCGAGGTTCTCAGCGAAACGGCCTACTATCGCATTCTGTCGATGCTTCTCAACGTGGTTGACAGCGGTACGGCGCGTAAACTGCGCAGCACCTATGGCCTCACCGGTCAGATCGGTGGAAAGACCGGCACAACGAACTATAACGCCGACGGATGGTTCATGGGCTTCACTCCGCAGTTGGTGGCCGCAACCTGGGTGGGTGGCGACGAGCGGTTTATCCACTTCAACAACATGGGCTACGGGCAGGGCTCGGCAATGGCGCTCCCGATCTATGGACTGTTTATGAAGAAAGTGTTCGCCGATCCGAGTCTCCCTTACTCACAGAGTGCCAAGTTTGAATTTCCCGAGGAGATAAACCTGTGCCAGAGAGAGGATTTCGGCTATTCCGACGGTGGCGACGAGTTGGGCGCAGACGATCCCGAGGAATCAACCATCGAAGACATTTTTGACTGATTCAACAGACCCCGCTGATAATATTACGGCACCATGCGATGTAACAATGCATGGTGCCGTTCGTCATAAGCAGGACCCATATTCCAACCTGACCTTTTACCGGCTCTGATAGTGCGCCAAAAAACGATGGTTTGCCACGGTTTTTCGGAATTTCTTGTTATCTTTGCATCTTGAAAAAAGTGTGAATATGTCTCGCAAACTATCCATATATGCGTTAGTGATGCTGCTCGGTGTGATTGCGTGCGGCTGCAACTCCGAGGCGGAGCAGGCAACCGTATCGACCTACGAGAGCACCAACGTTTCGGGCTTCTCGATTGCCAAGGACGACAAGATTCTGGCCAATCTCGACTCGGTTTACTTTTCTATTGATCTCAACAACGCAAGGATTTTCAATGCCGACTCGCTTCCGAAAGGCACCGACGTCAGCAAGCTCGTGGTGAACATCTCCACTGCCAGCGTTCGAGCCGTTGAGCTCTTTGTGAACCGTGGCATAAAAGGCGACACGGTCTACAACTATCTCGCATCGCAGTCCGACAGCATTGATTTCACCAATCCGGTGACATTGCGCATCACTTCGCAAAGCGGCACCTCACGCGACTATCAGGTGAAGGTCAATGTCCACAAAATGATTCCCGACTCGCTTTTCTGGAACGAGACCGCCCGCACCGAGCTGCCTACGCTTCTCGATCTCCCCGTGGCCCAGAAAACCGTGTTGTTTAAGGACCGGGCTGTGACTCTCACGGTTGATGCCGACGGCAGAGCATCGGTTGCCGTAAGCGGGAATCCAGCCGAAGGATGGGAATCGCAGATTGTCACTTTGCCGGCTGGTGCCGATGTCCGTTCTTTGACCGCTACGGAAAATGCGCTCTATATTAACGATGAAGATGGTAATCTCTACACCACTGATGCCGTTGACGGTCAGTGGGTTGCCACCGGCACTTCGATGACCACACTCCTTGGCGGTTACGGATCGGTGCTCCTCGGTGCCACAGTCGACGCAAACGGGCTCTGGAGTCTTGGTTCATATCCGGCAGACGCATTTGCTTCGGTGGCCGCCCCCGACGATTTCCCGGTTAAGGGAGCATCGGCAATGATTGTCTACAGCTCAGAATGGACACAGCAGAATTTGGGTGTGATTGTGGGCGGACGCACTGCCACAGGGCAGCTTATCGGCAACACTTGGGCCTTCGACGGATCAAAGTGGGCCCGCATAAACATGTCGACCTCTATAGGCCAGTCGGAGGGTGTCACGCTGGTTCCGTATTTCGCCTTCCGCACATCAGCCAACTGGACCGTTACCCGTCAGAGCGTGCTTCTGGCCATTGGCGGAAAATCGGCCACCGGCGCCACGCTGAAAAACATCTATGTTTCGTTTGACCGCGGCATTACATGGAGCGCGGCAGCGACAACCATGCACCTGCCCGCCTACATGCCTAATTTCGCGTTTGCCGACGGCCTTGTGTTTGACTCTACATTGAGCCTCGAAAGCCGTGCGGGCGACCTTTGGACAGAAATGCCTGACGAAAAACTTCCGCGCTGGTGGAAAAAAGAGCAAGGTTCGCGTGCCGTCGAGGCAATTACAAGCTGGGAATGTCCGTTTATATATCTGTTTGGCGGAGTCAATGCCCGCGGCGAAGTGTTTGACACAGTGTGGCGCGGAGTCGTGAACCGGCTCACATTCTGTCCGCTCTATTAACAATAATCCTCAATTGAGATAAATGCTTAACTTTTCACGGCGCGTTATTCTGACTGCGATTCTCGCGATTCTTGCGGGAGTATGCAGCAGTGTGCGTGCCGAGGATGTTGAGAGCTACAAGTTTGATATCGGTGCCGGAATCGGCATGAGCGGTTATCTTGGCGACGCTAATGAAAGCAATCTGTTTCACAAGCCCGGATTCACGGGCAATGTGTCGTTCCGTTGGCTGGCCAACAATCGGTTTGCCGTCAGAGGAATGCTTTCGGCAGCCACGTTGAGCGGAAACACGGCTGATTTTGACAACGCTTTGCCCGGCGGAGTTGACTATAGCTTTACGTCGACGGTGTTTGACCTTGGCGCACGTGCCGAATTCAACTTTTTCCCTTACGGAATAGGGGAGACCTACAAGCGCCTGCGCCGCTGGACTCCTTATCTGGCAGTTGGACTCGGAGCAGCTCTCGCTTCATCAGAGGGACACACATCGGTGGCCATGTCGCTTCCGATGGCCGTAGGCGTGAAGTTCAAGGTGCGCCCTCGTTTCAACCTCGCTGTGGAGTTTGCTATGACGAAAGTGTTCGGCGACCATGTTGACGGTCCCGATCTGAGCGACCTCTACACCATCAAGAGTTCATTCCTTAAAAATACCGACTGGTTTTCCACTATCGGAATCTCGTTCTCCTATGAGTTCGGGCCCCGATGTGTTGTTTGTCACCGAATCGACTGATCATCAACCCGCCATGTCACTCAAAGAGCAGATAATCCAATCACGCATTCCTGAGCATGTTGCCATTATCATGGACGGCAACGGCCGCTGGGCCACTGCCCGCGGTCTCGACAGAACTGAAGGGCATGTTGCCGGAGTCGATACTGTCAGACGCATAACCGAAGCGGCGTCAGAAGTGGGAGTGAAATATCTGACACTTTACACCTTCTCGATCGAAAACTGGAACCGGCCGCGCTATGAAGTTGACGCGTTGATGCACCTCGTTGTAATCGCTATCGAGCGCGAGACTCCTGACCTGATCAAGAACAATGTCAGGCTCACGATGATAGGCGACCGCAGCCGTATGCCTGAAGAGGCCCGTCGGCGCCTTGAGAAGTGCATTGACGACACTGCTCACTGCACCGGCTTGACCCTCATTCTGGCGCTTAGCTATTCCTCGCGCTGGGAAATGGCCGAAGCAATGCGCGCTATAGCCTCTGAGGTTCGTGACGGAAAGCTCGACCCTGACTCAATCACCGAAGAAACTATCTCTGAACATCTCACAACCGCGGATATTCCTGATCCCGATCTGATGATCAGAACCGGAGGCGAGAAACGCATAAGCAATTTCTTGCTTTGGCAGCTCGCCTACAGCGAACTCTTTATTGACTCAAAATATTGGCCTGACTATACGGCCGACGACTTCTATGGCGCAATTGCTGATTTCCAGCAACGTGAACGCCGGTTCGGTCTGACCTCCGAACAAGTGAAATAAACAAACCGATCTGAAACCACATTATGCAATTTCAGCGTTTCAAAATATCGTGCCTGCTGATGCTGATCCTTATGTCGATGCCCGGTTTAAGGGCAGCGGCGCAGCTGGCGGCGTCGAATGATACAATCTATAATCCCACCGTGCTTTTCAACGGCTTGCCCCGTTCATACGAGATAGCTGATATCGATGTGAAGGGTGCCGAGAACTACGAGCCTTACAACATTATAGGTTTCTCGGGTTTAAGGATAGGGGAGACAGTACGCATTCCGGGTCCCGACATCACGAACGCCGCAAAGCGTCTGTGGCGTCAGGCTCTGTTCTCGAAAGTGCAGATCACGGTCGACAAGGTTGTGGGCGATGAGGTGTGGCTGACAATCAACCTTCGCCAGCAGCCCCGCATCAGCGAAGTGCACTATAACGGAGTGAGCAAATCAGAGCGCGACAACCTGCAGGAGCGCCTCAAGCTCATGAAGGGAAACCATATCACCCCCAATGTGGTGAGCCGAATCCATGATCTGATCACACAATATTATTCAGAGAAAGGATTCCCCAATGTTCAGGTACAGATTGTTCAGCATGAAGACCTTTCCCACCCGAATGAAATGATTGTCGACATCAATGTTAAGAAGAACGACAAGGTTAAGGTCCACAAGATCTATATTGAAGGCAACGAGGCTTTCACCGACAATGCCGTGCAGGGAGCAATGAAGAAGACCAATGAGAACGGAAAGCTCCTGAATATCTTCAAGCAGAAAAAGTTTGTTGAAAGCGACTATCACGACGACCTCAACCGCATTATCCAGAAATATAACGAGAAAGGCTATCGCGACGCGCGTATTGTCAGTGACTCGGTGGTGGCTTACAACGATAAGATGGTTGATGTCTATATCACCCTCGATGAAGGCAAAAAGTATTATATCAACAATATAACCTGGGTCGGTAACACTGTTTACCCCACATCGAGGCTTGAAGACGTGCTCGGCATCAAGAAGGGCGATGTCTATAATCAGAAGCTGCTCAACAAGCGTGTGGCCGAAGATGAAGATGCTATCTCAAACATCTATATGGACAACGGTTATCTGTTCTATCATCTCATTCCGGTGGAGCGCAACATTCAGGGCGACTCGATCGATCTGGAAATGAGAATGATGGAAGGACCGCAGGCACGCATCAATAATGTTGTGATCAACGGTAACGACCGTCTTTATGAGAAGGTGATACGTCGCGAGCTGAGAGTTCGTCCAGGTGAGCTTTTCAGCAAGAGCGACCTGATGCGTTCCTACCGAGAGATTGCCGCTTCAGGCCACTTCAATCCTGAGAACATCGACATTCAGCCCGAGCCTAACGAAGACGACGGCACGGTTGACATTATCTTCAATCTCGAATCGAAAGCCAACGACCAGCTCGAACTCTCGCTTGGCTGGGGACAGACAGGCATCATCGGTAAGGTTGGTGTGAAATTCACCAACTTCTCGCTGAAAAACCTGTTCTATCCCAGCACCTATCGCGGCATAGTTCCTCAGGGCGAGGGCCAGACGCTGTCGCTCTCAGCCCAGACCAATGCGCGTTACTATCAGGCCTACAGCGTTTCGTTCCTCGATCCCTGGTTTGGCGGAAAGCGCCCCAACTCACTTTCGGTGTCGGCTTTCTACAGCCGTCAGACCGGTGTCAACGGGTCGTATTACAACAAGAACTGGCAGAACCCCTACCTCTACAGCGGCAGCGGCATGGGATCGCTCTACAACGACTACTATCAGAGCTCTTACGAAAACGCCTACGACCCCAACAAGTATCTGCAGATGGCAAGTGTGTCAGTCGGTTTCGGAAAGCGACTGAGCTGGCCCGACGACTGGTTCACATTCCGTGCCACACTGAGCTACAACTGGTATAACCTCAAG
>CAZKXM010000051.1:0-13581 GCA_964556785.1 uncultured Bacteroides sp.
TCGGAGTCAAGATGGCGGTGGCGTCAAACAAATATCAGTCTGCCGTCGAAGCCTTGATCCGGCATTTCTTCCCCGACATTGAATGGGCTGCCGTAGAGGGTCAGAAAGATGATGTTCCTGTCAAACCCGACCCTTCGATAGTGTTTGAAATCCTCGGGAAGTGCCCCACCCCGAAAGCCAATGTGCTCTACGTCGGTGATTCAGGCGTGGACATGGAGACTGCCCGGCGCGCATGCGTCGAATCGGTGGGTGTAAGCTGGGGATTCCGTTCGGTCAAGGAACTTCGCGAACACTATGCCGAGCATATTGTAAACCGCCCTGTTGAGATCATCGGGCTGCTCGGCAACTGACGCACAAACGCGGCTACAGTGAGATTTTAGTTGTTTCGACAGGTTCGTGCATGAACACCTGCGCCACGCTCGAAAATTTTTCGGGATCGTCAGTCGTGAGATATTGTGTGCGCCCTGATTTTGAACAGCGTGCCTCCATCTCGGGGTGGCGCGCGAAGTAGTCGGCCAGGCTCCGGGCCACGATGTCGCCCTGTGTCACAATGTTTACATCAGGCGAAACGCAGGCGCGTATCTTGTCGAGCAAAAGGGGATAGTGTGTGCATCCGAGCACGAGTGTGTCGATCTGAGGTTCGAGGGCGAACAGCGCGTCGATATCCTTTCTGACGAAATAGTCGGCACCGGGACCGTTTGCCTCCTTGTTTTCGACAAGCGGACACCACATGGGGCAAGCATGACCGTAAACCTTAAATTCGGGATAGAGTTTGGCAATCTCAAGGTCATAGCTCCGCGAGCCGATAGTGCCTTCGGTGCCAAGCACTCCGATCTTGCCGTTACGGCTCAGTCGTCCTATCTCCTCGACGGTTGGACGGATAACCCCGAGCACGCGTCGCGTCTGATCGATCAGCGGCAGATCGTTCTGCTGAATCGATCTCAGGGCCTTTGCCGAGGCTGTGTTGCAGGCAAGGATCACAAGGTGGCAGCCGCGGTCAAAAAGATACTTCACGGCCTCGAGCGTAAAACGGTAAACGGTGTCGAACGACCGCGAGCCGTAGGGTGCACGGGCGTTGTCGCCCAGGTAGAGATAGTCAAATTGCGGCAGCTGGCGCTGCATTTCCCGCAGTATGGTAAGGCCACCGAATCCGGAGTCGAAAACCCCGATCGGGCCACATTCCGCTTTGCCCCCGTTTGTGATCATGATTGCGATTCTGATTCAGGCGGCATTGAAAACTCGCAGCCGCAATATCGTTGATTGTAGAAATTATATTCACGGATAATGGCAGCCCGCCGCTCACTCAGCCCTCCCTTGCGCCAGTTCTGGTCCCAGAAAGTCACAGAGCTGTAAGGTGCCGTGGCATCGAGGCCGGCCTCGCATATCTGCTGCAGGTTTTTCCAGCGGCTCGATGCAAGAGTGGTGGTGATCACACCGTAGCCGTGTTCCCGGGCATAGCGCGCTGTGTCGGCCAGCCGAAGCTCGAAGCAGCGCCGGCAACGCGCACCGCGTTCCGGCTCAGTCTCAAGGCCTTTCACGTTGTTCAGCCAGCCCTGATGATCGTATGGCGCCTCGATCATCTCAAGGCCGAGTGACCGCGCGTAACGCTCGCATTCGTCGCGCCGTTTGCGGTACTCCTCCTCGGGATAGATGTTGGGGTTGCAATAGTAGATCACCGGCCGGATGCTGTTGTTGATCAGACACTCGATGATTGCCGACGAGCAGGGAGCGCAACAAGTGTGGAGCAGAACTGTTTCTGCTCCACACGGAATGTTGAGTTTCAGCTTAGGGGCGTTCACTTTCCGCCCTTCTGGTTGAGGTCGCCCCCTTGTGCGGGCACGGTTTTGAGCAGACCGCGGTTGCGCAGGAGTGCGTCGACATTGGGCTCATGGCCGCGGAATTTCACATAAAGCACCATGGGATCTTCCGAGCCGCCGGTTTCCAGCACTTTCTCCTTGAAGAGCTTGGCGGTTTCGGGATCGAAGATTCCCTTTTCCTGGAACAGCTCGAAACCGTCGGTGTCGAGCACCTCTGCCCAGAGATAGGTGTAGTAGCCCGATGCATACTGGTCGGCGCCGAACACATGCTTGAAGTAAGGCGAACGATAACGGTAGGCAATCTGCGAAGGCATGCCGAGCTTAGCGGCAACACTCTTCTCAAAAGCCTCTACGTCGATTGTCTCACCCTCGGCGGGATTGAGCTGGCCCCAATTGAGATCGAGCAGAGCGGCGCCTGCGAGCTCGGTTGTGGTGAAGCCCTGGTTGTGGGTCGATGCAGCCTGGATTTTGGCCACCAGCGAATCGGGAATCAGTTCACCGGTCTTGTAATGACGTGCGTAGTCTTTGAGCAGCTCAGGCTCGAATGCCCAGTGTTCGTGAATCTGAGAGGGCAGCTCAACAAAGTCGCGGTCAACACTTGTGCCGCTCTGGCTGCGCAGCTTGGCCTTTGTCAGCATGCCGTGGAGGCCATGACCGAACTCATGGAACATCGTCTCAACCTCGTCCATCGACAGAAGCGAGGGCGATTCGGCAGTGGGTTTGGGGAAGTTGCACACATTGTAGACAATCGGGCGTGCCGAAGTGCCGTCGGGGTCCTCAAACGAGATCTGGATAGCATCCATCCATGCGCCCTGACGCTTCGACGGACGCTGGTAATAGTCGGTCATGAAGACGGCCACATGATTGCCGTCGGTGTCCTTAACCTCGTAGACCTTCACATCAGGATGATAGCGGGGAGCATCGGGCAGTTCGGTGAATGTCACACCATAAAGGCGCTCGGCCATGCGGAAAATGCCTTTGGCAACCGAGTCGACCTGGAAATAACCCTTAACGTCATCTTCATTAAGCGCATACTTGCGCTGACGCACCTTTTCGGCATAGTAATAATAGTCCCACGGAGCAATCTCGAAGCCGCCGTTTTCCTCGTCGACAACCTGCTGCATCTCGGCAATCTCCTCGCCAACGCGCTCAACCGCGGGCTTCCAGATCTGCATAAGCAGGTTTTCGGCATTCTGAGGTGTCTTGGCCATGACATTGGCTGTCATATATGATGCGAAGTCGGGATAACCGAGCAGCTGAGCCTTTCTGGCACGGGCCTTAACGATTTCACCGATAACGGGATAGTTGTTAAACTCCCCTGAGGTAGCCTGGGTGGTGTATGCCTTATACATGCGCTCGCGCAGGTTGCGGCTGTCGGCAAACTGAAGCACGGGCAGGCGGCTCGGGGCATGAACCGTGAAAAGCCATTTGCCCTGCATGCCCTTCTGGGCAGCTTCTTCGGCTGCCACGGCCACAACGCTCTCGGGAAGGCCTGCGAGCTCGCCGGCATTGTCAACAACGATCTGAGCCGAGTTGGTGGCATTCAGAAGGTTGCGGTTGAATTTCAGATAAAGGTCGGCAAGCTGAAGATTGAGCTTCTTGAGTTCCTCCTTCTGAGCGGGTGCGAGTTCCGCACCGTTTCTGACAAACTGACGGTAGGTTTCCTCGATGTCACGCTTCTGCGGCGCGCTCAGGCCGAGGGTCTGGCGCTCGTCATAGAGCTTCTTGACACGTTTGAAAAGCTTGTCGTTCATCATGATCTCGTCCTGAGCGGCTGAGTAGAGGGGGAAAGCCTCGTCGGCAATAGCGTCCATCTCGGGCGAGTTGTCACACTCGTTGAGCGATGAGAAAACCATCATCACCTTGTTCAGCAACGCGCCCGACTGTTCCATGGCCAGGATAGTGTTGTCGAACGTCGGAGCCTGCTTGTTGTCGGCGATTTTCTGAATTTCGGCTTTCTGCTCGGCAATGCCCTGACGGATTGCGGGCAGATAGTCGGCAAACGTGATCTGTTCGAACGGTGGAATCTGCCACGGGGTTGTGTAAGGCGTCAGAAACGGATTCTGATGCGTTTCGGCGGCTGTCATGCTTAGTGGATTGAAAAGAGCCGGGGCAGCTATTGCTGCTGTAGCGGCTAATTTGATAATGCTGTTCATGTAGTTATTTGGTTAAGGTTATATTTTTTCTTGTCAGTTTGCAAAGTCGGCCCGGCTCTCAACCGGCGACGGTTCGTCCCAGATAAAGGTCGTCATCACGGGATAATGGTCGCTCTGCCCTCCTTTGAGGCGCTCGGTGTTCACAGCACGGAGATTACCACGATAGAGAATATGGTCGATCCTGAAATAGAAGCGGCCTGCGCGATAGGTCACCGAGGGCCCGAAGCCACCGTCGGCAAACGCATCGTGCATTCCGGCGCTCATCAGAGTGCGGAGCGCATAGCATCCCGGCACATCGTTGAAGTCGCCGCACAGAATCACATTGCCGTGGCGCTGCTCAAGCAGATTCCTGAGAACCTGAGCCTGATCAGCGCGGCATTCAAACGCGTTATAGAGTTTCGAAAACAACTGGCGGCGCACCTTGCCTATCTCGTGGCGCGATGTCTCGCCTTCGGTGAGGCTGTGGTAAAGTTCTTTATCCTCAGGCGACAATCCGATCGACTGCAGGTGGACATTATAGATATCAACGAGACGGCCGCGAATATTCAGCCTGTAGCTGATAAACATCGCCGTGGGGCTCATCTCCTCGAATCCGAGCACTCGCGTCACCGGAAACTTGCTGTAGAGCGTTATGTCCGACTCATTGAAGCGATAGGGATAGCGGCGCTTGAGACTGTCAACCATCTGGTCGGTCACTCCGAGATTATCGTAAGGAATGGCAAATTTGGCCTCCTGCAGGCAGATGATGTCGGCGTCGGAATCAAGGAGCTGTTTAACGGTGAGGTTAGGCGCGGGCGTGTTCTTACCCGAGGTTTGATAGTCGAGATAGAAGAATGCGTTGTAGGTCAGAAGGGTGAACGATCGCTTTTCCTCCTCGGCCGTGAGTGTGTGGTGAGGATTGAGCGGGGCATAACGCAGAATGGTCGGGATGCTTGCTATCACAGCCACACCTATCACAGCCACCAGCCTGCGCCGCAAAAAGAAAAGGAGCACCACCAGAATCGCGTCGAGCAGAATCATCAGCGGAAACACCATTGCAAGGAGTGCTCCCACAGGTAGCTCCGCCGGATTGCACACACCCCCGTAGGCCGACATCAAAGTGATAAAGGCCATGAACACGCTCACGGCTGTCAGTATCCTGTCGGCAGCGGGCGATTTGAGCTGAGGTAGACGAAAACGATATTTTTGATTGGCGCTGGTCATGATTGTTTTATCCGGCTACTGACGTCGAACAGGCGTCGGCGCTCTTCGGCCGTGAGCGATGAATAACCTGACTTTTTTATCTTATCGAGAATAATATCGAGCTGACGCTGATTTTCGGCATCCTGCTGCCGTGATGAGGCCGCGCCGGCCTTGGGAGCGCTATATTTTCTGAACTGCGGCTTGGGTGGCCTTGTGAAGATTCGGCGCGAAGTGTTGACGATCAGGTCGGCCATGCGGCAGAAGGGCACGGTGATGTCAGTGCCGCGGCGCAGCAACAGGGCATAGACAGCTCCGAGAACCGCGCCACCGAAATGGGCAATGTGGCCCCCGGCATTCTCACCGCTGACGCCGATCAGGTCGAGCGCGATCGTCACTATCGCCACCCACTTCAGCGACACTTCGCCGAAAAAGAGCAGGCGCATCCTGTAGTCGGGCACAGTGACGGCAGTTGCGGCGACGATTGCAATAACCGCGGCCGACGATCCGATCAGCATGCCCCGGGTGCCGGCAAAGAGCGGAAAAATCTGATAGGCTCCAAGATAAAACAGCGCCCCGGCAAGGCCGCCATAGATATACAGGGCCAAGATTCTCCTCTGGGTGGAAACGGCGAGAAATATCTGGCCGAACCAGTAGAGCCACACCATGTTGAACAGGAAGTGGAGCAGGTCATATTGCGCGAACATGTAAGTCACCAATGTCCACGGATGCCGCAAAACCGACACCAGGTCGCTCGGCAGTTCGATCTGACTCAGAACGGCATTCATCAAAGGCGCGCGCCCGCACAGAGTCAGCACCACCGACACCAGATGCAGCGCCAGAAACACCACTGCATTGACTGCAATGATCTTTGTCAGCATGGAGCTGACCGAAAACCGGCCGGTGAACTGTCTAAAAGCTGTCGCCATGGATTGCGCCGGTTTTCTTCCAGTAAAGAATCATCAGGAAGCCGAAAATCATGCCTCCGAGGTGGGCGAAATGGGCAACCCCGTCGGTTGCGCCACGCGCCGTACCGAGGCCTATGAGAAGCTCCAGAACGCCGTAGCCTATCACCATCCACTTAGCCTTGATAGGCACCGGAATAAACATCAGATAGATAGGCCGGTTGGGGAACAGCATGCCGAATGCGAGCAGAACCCCGTAGACCGCGCCCGAGGCACCGATTGTGAGCAGCGAGTTCAGAAACGGCAGATCGTCGCCTCGCGCAAGGGCTATGTCGATAGCCTCGCGTGCGGTGGCGAAGTCAACATGATTGGCGTTGGCAATGATCTTCACGAAGGTATCCTCCCATGTGAAAGCCCAGGTGATCTCCTGAACCAGAGCCGCACCGACGCCGCAGGAGATGTAATACATCAGAAATCGCATGCTGCCCATTGTCCGCTCAAGCGTGATGCCGAACATAAACAGGGAGAACATGTTGAAAAACAGATGGGCGGCGCTCTGGGTGGAGTGCATGAACATGTATGTGAGCAGCTGCGCGGGATTAAACTCCGACGCCTGCCAGTAGTGCAGACCGCCTAAAGCCTCGAGGTCAATCCCGAGGCGCTGCGGCAGAATCAGCATTGCAATCCACACGATAACGTTGATGATCACCAGATTCTTGGTCACCGGCGGAATCATACTGAAAAACGAACGTTGGTTCATCGGCTCTTAATTTGACTACAAATATAATCAAAATGTAACTCTTAAGGCCCTGATTTTGTCATGCAAAACATTCTGCAATGATTTTTAACCGATTTTTTGAAAAAATTTATGCTTTTTTCAAGTTTTATATTATATTTGCGGCTGATCACAATTTTTTAACCAATTAACATTATGAACAAAACAGATCTGGTCAACGCAATTGCCGAAAAGACAAATCTGACCAAAGCCGAGTCAAAACTTGCACTTGACGCCACCCTGGACACTATCACTAACGCGCTTCTCAACGACGAAAAAGTTGCCCTCATCGGATTCGGAACCTTCTCTGTTTCTGAAAAGGCCGCCCGTACAGGCATCAATCCCCGCACAAAGGAGAAGATTGAAATCCCCGCCCGCAAGGTTGTGAAATTCAAAGCCGGCGCCGACATGTCGAAGTGATCGCTTGGAGTAATTGACACTCTGAAATCAAACATAGGCTGCAAGCCTGCCCCGAGGGCGCTTGCAGCCTATGCTGTTTATCAGTGTCAGGGAACTGACCGTTGATCAATAGTTTTCGGGCTTGCGCTCGAAGTAGCCCTGCGGCTTGCCGCACACCGGACACTTGCCGGGCGCGCTCTTGCCGGTGTGGACATAGCCGCATTCGCGACACTGCCATGTCACCGCTTCGGGATCTGAGAACTCGGTTTCGCTTTCGAGACGCTCAACCAGCGCGTTGAACCGCTCCTCGTGCATCACCTCAACCTTCGAGATCAGCTTGAACAACATGGCGATGTCCTTAAACCCTTCCTCAAGAGCGGTTTCGGCAAACGAGGCATAGAGGTCGCTCCATTCCTCACGCTCACCGGCGCGTGCTTCCTTGAGGTTTGTCAGAGTGTCGGCGACAACACCTGCCGGATAGGCTGCATTGACCTCAACCATCCCTCCTTCAAGGCGCGAGAAAAACTGGTTGGCATGGGCGAGCTCCTGATCGGCCGTGATTTCAAACACTGAGGCGATCTGCTCATAGCCCTCCTCGCGGGCCTTGCGGGCAAAGAGTGTGTAACGTGTGCGCGCTTGCGATTCTCCGGCAAAAGCGGCAAGGAGATTATGTTCGGTCTTGGTTCCTTTGATCGATTTCTTGTCCATAAACGTGAATTGGTATAAACAACTTCATAACACGCCGGAGCGCCAGATTGTTCACACGCTGACCCGGGTCACAGGTCAGGAATAGAGATAACGCTTGATCGACCGCTTGGGTGTCTTCTCGAATTCATTGGCGCGAAGATGGATTCTGTCGATCCGCTCGTAGGGAGCCACACGCTCGTTGAGCTTGGCGCGAACCTTCTCCATGATGGCCGGGAGCTGGTCGGATGTAACACCGTCCTTATCCATCTGCTCGAAGTCGGGATAGACAAGTGCCTCCAGGCCTTTTCCACGTTCAACAACGAGGCTCTCGGTCACGTAAGGCATGTTGTTGAGTTTGGCCTCGATCTCCTCGGGATAGATGTTCTGACCGGTGGATGTAAGGATCATGGTCTTGTAACGGCCCTTGATGAACAGGGTGCCGTCGGCCGACCGCGTTCCCATGTCGCCGGTGTGAAGCCAACCGTCGGCATCAAGCACAGCCTCCGTCGCCGCCTTATTCTTGTAGTAGCCTATCATCACGTTCTGATCCTTGACACAGATCTCGCCCGGCACACGCTCGGGATCGTCTGACCCGTCGATGCGCGAGTGCATAATGTGGGGCAGGGTGCGTCCCGATGAGCCAACAATAAATTTTTTCCAGAATGTGTAGCTGATCAGCGGGCCACACTCGGTCATGCCGTAACCGACCGTGAACGGGAAGCCGATTCTGTGAAGAAACTCCTCTACGGCATGGTTGAGCGGCGCCCCACCGACAATCACCTGCGAGAACTCACCGCCGAACGATTCCACAAGCTTCTGTCGGATCTTGCGGTAGACAAGCGAACGCAGCCCCGGAATGGCGAGCAGGCGCTTCACCTTGGGCGTTTCGAGCATGGGCTGGATCTGCTTGCGGTAGATCTTCTCGAGAATCAGCGGCACACACAGAATCAGGTTGGGCCTTACCGAGGCAAAGGCCTTGAGAAGCAGATTGGGCGTAGGCATCTTGTCGAGCAGAGTGACGCAGCCTCCCGCGGCGAGAGGGGTGAGCATGTCAAACGCAGCCCCGTAGGCGTGCGCCAGCGGCAGGAAGGCAAGGCAACGTGAGCCGGGATAATGCAGCCCCGATTCAACGCCGTAGACAACGTTGCCGGCCAGATTGGACAGCGTCAGCATCACACCCTTGGAAAAACCGGTGGTGCCCGACGTGTAGTTGATCTCGGCCAGCGAATCACTGCTAACCAACGGATACATAATGTCGTCGCGGCTGAAGCCGTCGGGATATAGCCTGTTGAAATTTGCAGCCAGGTTGCGCACGGCCTTCTGTGCAGCCCGCGAATTTTTGGGATGCTCGCCCAGCAGCGCGCCGCTGTCGAGCGAGTAGGCAGCCTTAAGCGCGGGCATCTCCTTGAACACCATGTGGTCCCACACGGAGTCAGACACGAACAGCATCACTGCTCCCGAATGGTTGACGATATGGGTTGCGTCCTGCGGATGAAACTCCGCCAGAACCGGCACAACCACCGCGCCATAGGTCAGCGCAGCCATATAAACCGTAACCCATGAGATGGTGTTCTTGCCCATCACGGCGATCTTGTCGCCCCGCTTCACCCCGCTCTCACGAAGCAGCAGGTGGGTCTGCGCAATCTGGCGGGCAAACTCGCCATAGGTCAGAGTGCGGTCGGTTCCATATTGGGCGAGAGCAGGCAAATCCCAATTGTCGCGGAAACTCGCCTGATATATCATGATAAGATTTTCCTTGTCCATAATGTCGTTTTTTCCTTTAGGTTCCATTTTTCTCCACACAGTGGTCCATGCAAAGAAAACAATAAATATCTGTAATTACAACAACTAAGCCGACTCTTTGCTCACACACAGGCGCGATTTTTCGCTCAGCTTGCAATTGCGCCACACATTCGCTATCTTTGCAATTGAAAACAAAACCATCCATCGCGCTATGTCAGCCCCGATCGACCTGTCAGGAATGGGAGTTGCCCTTGTAACCCCCTTCCGCCACGATAAAACAATAGATTTCGACGCCCTCGAGCGCCTCATCGAATATCAGATCGAAGGCCGCGTCGACTATCTTGTGGTTCTCGGCACCACCGCCGAGACTCCCACCCTGTCGGCCGACGAGCGCGAAGCCCTCCGCGGATTCATAGCCGCGAAAGTGGCCGGGCGTGTGCCCCTCGTGCTCGGCTGCGGTGGCAACAACACCATGGCCGTCATCGCCGAGATGAAAGCCACCGACCTGCGTCCGTTCAGTGCAATCCTCTCCGTGGTGCCTTACTATAACAAGCCCTCGCAGGAAGGCATCTATGCCCACTATTCAGCTATCGCGCAGGCCTCTCCCCTGCCCGTGATCCTTTACAACGTTCCCGGGCGCACGGGTGTCAACATGACAGCCGAAACAACCCTCCGCCTCGCCGCCGACCATCCCAACATCATCGGCATCAAGGAAGCTTCGGGCAACATCGCCCAGATGGACGCCGTGATCAAAGCCAAGCGCCCCGACTTTATGGTGATCTCAGGTGACGACGCCATCGCCTACCCCCTCATCACCCTCGGTGCCGTCGGAGTGATCTCCGTGATCGGCAACGCCTTCCCCCGCGAGTTTGCCCAGATGGTGCGCCTCGCTCTCGACGGCCGCTTCGATCAGGCCCTGAGAATCCACCATCGCTTCACCGAGCTCTTCAGCCTCCTTTTTGTTGACGGCAATCCCGCAGGCGTGAAATGCCTCCTCAATCTCATGGGCTTCATCGAAAACGAGCTGCGCCTCCCCCTCGTCCCCACCCGCATCGCCACTCACGACCGCATGCGCTCCCTCCTCGCCGCCATCCTCCGCCCCGCCTGACCCAGGCGAGTTAACCAATTTTTCCCTCAGCTCTACCACTCATTCACAGCTGGAGGGTCTTCACGGCGCAGAGTCTCGAAATTGCAGCGGTCACGTATGCAATATAGCACCTCGGCCTTGAGCCCCCGGTGCGCCTTTACATTCGGGAAATATGTCTGCCCGGCAATCTCTACTTTATAGTATAGAAAAAAGGCTGCCTCAGGATGCTTGCGCAGTCCCGAATCAGGATGAGCCTTACATTCCCTCCAGCCCAAATATTCGTATTTCAAAGCCTCGGTCCTGATATCGAGAAGTGAGCTCCGCACAGCGAGATTAAGTGTGTGGCCCACAACACCCTTAACCGAGCCACGCGTTATGAGCAGAGATCCGGTAGTGAAATTATCGCCGGCTATCAATATCCCTCCACACACCGGCAGATTGTTAGCTTTCCACTCATTCAACAGCTTTTCTCCCGCTATGCGGCATTCTCTGAACACCTCTCCACAGGCGCGACACTGAGGCAACGCACGGTCAGATCTCTTGGCAAAGTTCAAATTTCCACCATTAAGGCATCGCCCACTGCCTTCGGCAAAGTCAGGGATGCTTTCCGTGGAATATAGTCATTTAGCAGCCGGCATCGCACCGCAACACCCTCACATCTGGCACCGGGAAATGTTACTCGGATATTATGAAAAAGCCCCGCAAATTATTAAATTTGCCAAGACCGTTCACCTCCACCAATCGATCACCGTTTTTAACCAAAGGCCTCGAACGATGAAACGCAAAATTATAAATGCCATCATATGGCTGGCGATTGCCGGGATCGTCATTTTTTGGACGTGGTTTTTAGAATTGATGTCGCCCGGCACTCCGTTTCAGGCTTTTTTGCCTCGATGACAATCCTCACCCCTGGCACCGCGTTATTAGTGATTGCCATTGCCAACATTATTATAAAAGTAAAGCGAAGCGAGCCGTTATGGGTATGGCAATAGACGAAACCGCGTAAACTGCCGCTGTGGTATAGGATATTGTCGAAAATATTCCCATAAACAAGTGTCCTTCACTAACTAATCCGAAGGGGGTAATTTTGCCGCAACCAAAATTACCCTCCCTTTATCATGTCAAAACGTGAAAACGACAATGTTCCGATTTACAGATAGCCCAGTTTTTTAGCCGCGATATAAAACCGTCGGCACACATGGGCTCCGTTCGTAGTGTTCTCCCAACTTATAAAGACAGGAGATGAATGATTCGACTTAATGTCACACTCCACGAGTATCTTATTAACCATATCACGCTGATCGTCATTAGCTCCATTTTCACAGTAGAAGCCCCAGTATGGCGCACCATCGTTATTGAAGCCGCTCCAGCAACCAATCCATACTCCATCGATATTCAATCCAAACGATTTTTGAACCTCACGCTGCAAGAGTCCATACTCCGGCTTCAGTTCGTGATACCATTCATCGATAAGGTCTTTCGAAAGTTGCAATTTCATTGCATCAACAGCAGTTTTGAGTTCGGCAAGCTCCTGGGCCTTCTCGTTTAAGATGCCCCATTTCGTTGACGCTGTCACTTCATCGGGCAACATTGTATCGCTTATAAGTCTTTGTAAATCCATAAACATGTTATCGTTTAATCTAAGATTGTATAGTCCTTTCGTGAAATCGGCAAATTGAGATATAGCTGACCTGAGAATAGTTTGCTTTGATTCTACGCTTGCTTCAACTTCATGGAGCCATTCTGATAAACGGGTGTGCACAACAACCGTCCGGTCCCTAAACGATGGCCTGAAATCCTTGCATCCATCGCATAGACAATTGCCCGTGTCGCACCGACACTGATATCTGTCTAAACAAGCACAGGCTCTGTCATCATTCGATGAAGTCAGACCATCGGGCGGACATCTCCATGCAGAAGCTCTTATACTGGAAACATAATCGGTATTCCAATATTGAGGAAGAATAACCAGAAAGATCCTGTCATAATCATAGCGAAGTCTTGCGTGAGTCGATTCGATATAACGTCCCAGCTGGTTGCGCTGGAAAGGCGCGTTCATCAACTTATTTTCAATAATTATCGCATAATCGTTGTCAAGGATACGGACATCGACATGCGAAACCTCTGCAGTAATTTTTGGGTTAATAACCGCCGATTTTCCTAAGCCCGCGAGCGACAGGAACTTTTCGATAAACGACTCTAAAACAATATAGTGCCCATTTTCAGAATAACTGAGGATCGATGCCAGGAATACACTCGTGTGTGGCTCTTTTGCACGGACAACATCGAGCAGATTCAATTGATATAAAGGCTTGTTTTCAGGTTTCGATTTAAGTTTCCCCCACTCCGTACATAAAGCCGACAATTGTTTGACGGCGTTCTCTTTCATAAGGCTGACAGCATTAGTGAAGGTAATTAAGCATCTGGCGGATTCTTCGGTCATTTCAATTATTTAAAGCCGGGTTAGTAATCAACGAATCAGTTTGCATCAGTATTCTCAAGCGAGTGAACCTGTAAATATTGCAGTCATGATGCCAATCTGAATGCTTATCTGCAAAAATAAATAAACTGATCCAATACGTACAATGTCTGCAGAAATTTCTCTGCACGAACGGGAGTCGTCACGTTCAGTTCCTCAAAAACCGTTTCGATTATGATTGCCGTATTGCCATCCTTTCGAGAGCTACCCACTTATGCCTACAACTTTCATTTGCCGTTAAATTATTGTTTTATATCGTCAATAGATTTACCTCCGTTTCCGGTATTTGTCTTTAGCACAGTCGTATGCTTCCTGAATCAAAGGCCGAATCTGCTCAAATGATTCCTCGGATGG
>CAZKXM010000052.1:0-13433 GCA_964556785.1 uncultured Bacteroides sp.
CACTGAAACGAGGAGGGGATTCTGGGGATCGTTGAATTTCTTGCCTGTCAGCTCTTCAACGTGAGCAATTGCCTTCTCAACATCGCCTTTGATGTTCTTTACCACTTCATCGCGACCATACTGGGTGTATTCGCCGCACACTTCGGTGGTGATGGTGAAGCCCGGAGGTACAGGCATTCCCAAAAGATTCATTTCGGCAAGGTTGGCACCCTTACCGCCGAGGAGATTGCGCATCGAGGCATTGCCTTCAGCTTTACCGTCTCCAAACGTATAGACTCTTTTCATCTTGTTGGTTATAAGGTTAATGATTGTTGATTATTTTCTGATTACTTTCTGTCTTTCCAATTCAATGGTTGCCTTATAGGTCAAGCCAACTGCAAAATTACTTAAATTTCGGTGTAAATGAAAATAATTCTTAATAAAATGAAGTGATCAGTTTTGACCCGCAGTGAATCCGATTTTGTGTTAACACATTTTAAGGAGCGATGCGAGGGATTTGGCGTAACTTTGCACAAAGAAAATAATCTGATTATGGGAAGAAAGCGTAAACCGTTGCCCGTGATAGGGCCACTTGAAATTACCGATGTCGCTGCTGAGGGTAAAAGCATAGCCCGACACGACGACATGGTTGTCTTCATTCCTTTCGGTGCTCCTGGCGATGTCGCTACGGTTAAACTCGACAAGAAAAAGAAAAGCTATGCCGAGGGTCATATCGTTGAGCTGACGTCGCCCTCAGCCATAAGGGTGGAGCCTCGTTGCGAGCACTTCACCGTGTGCGGCGGCTGCCGGTGGCAGCACCTTCCCTATGATTTCCAGCTCACAGCTAAGCAGAAACAGGTAACGGATGCCCTGACGCGCATAGGAAAGATAGAGCTACCGGGGATTTCTCCCATATTGGGGTCGGAAAACATTTGGGAATACCGTAATAAGATGGAGTACACTTTCTCCAACCGCTGCTGGCTGACCTTCGAGCAACTCAATTCAGGCGAGGAGTTTACCGACCGTAATGCTGCCGGATTCCATATTCCGGGCGCTTTCGACAAGGTGCTCGACATCAAGAGGTGTCATCTTCAGGAAGACTTCTCAAACCGCTTGCGGATCTTCATACGCAACTACGCGATTGAGAAAGGCTACACGTTCTACGATCTCCGCAATCACACGGGGCTGTTGCGCACACTGATGGTCAGAACTGCATCGACGGGACAGAAGATGGCTGTGGTGTCGTTTGGCGAGGACCGTCCCGAAGAGATTACCGATGTGATGAATGCCGTCGCAGCTGAGTTTCCCGAGATCACCTCGCTACTATATGTAGTCAATACAAAGGTCAACGACACCATTTCCGATCTCGATATCGTGACTTTCCGGGGCACGCCATTTATCGAGGAGGCGATGGAGGATCTGCGTTTCCGCGTGGGGCCTAAATCGTTCTATCAAACCAACTCCCTGCAGGCTTACAGGCTCTACAGTGTTGCCCGCCAGTTTGCTGACCTGAAGGGCGACGAGCTTGTCTACGATCTTTACACCGGAACCGGAACAATCGCATGCTTCCTTGCCAAGAGCGCACGCAAGGTGATAGGTATTGAATATGTTCCTGAGGCGATCGACGATGCGCGGATCAATGCGCGGATCAATGGCCTTGAAAACACCGAATTTTTTGCCGGCGACATGAAGGATGTGCTCAACCGTGATTTTATCAGCCGGCATGGCCGTCCCGATGTGATGATCGTTGACCCCCCGCGTGCAGGAATGCACGAGGATGTTGTCAACGTGATTCTCGAAGCCGAGCCCTCGCGAATTGTTTATGTGAGCTGCAACCCGGCCACCCAGGCTCGCGATTTAGCTTTGCTCGACACGAAGTATCGCGTCACGGCTGTTCAGCCGGTCGACATGTTCCCGCACACTCAGCACGTTGAAAATGTGGTGCGCCTCGAACTACGCTGACGGAGGTGTTTCCGTAGCACAGGCAAGCGATGAATTGAAGTAGCGAGGATCGTCGGTCACTTCGCGCCCGATGAAATCGGGCAGGGGAGGCACGCAGTCGGCACACGGTTTCTCCACTTCGGCCACAACAAGTCCCGCGTGCTGGAGGTGATATTCATCGACTTCCCACGTGAAGTCGCCGAATGGAACGATCCATCTGGTTTTTTCAATATGAGGATATGGAGAATTGTCCATCATCTGCAATGCGTCAGAAATCGGAATGGCATATTCCCATTCGTCTCTCACGCATCCTTTTGTCATTCCTTTGATGGTGAGCCAGGCGATGTCGTCGCATATCCTCACTCTTACCGTGAGCCGCGGGTCGGTCGACAGGTAGGCCTGTGCCATTCTGCGGAAAGCGACGGCCTGTTTCTTGTATGAGTCGTTCTTAACAAGGAATTTCTGTTCGATCTCTTTCATTTTTGTGATGTTTTGTTGCCGAAAGGTCCTCACTTCCGAGAGCCGGTTGTGACAAACGGAGAAGAATCACTATTTTTGCAAAAATAACGAAATTCCGGCTCGTTTGAAAGACATATCCGCAAAATGGCTTTTACTCCTGTTTCTGTTGTCGCTCTCGGTCACTGCGTCGGCTGAGAGGATCAGGGGAGTGGTTGTCGACTCATTGAGCAATGAGCCCGTGGCTTTCGCTGCCGTTCATCTCGACGGCACAACCCAAGGCACTCTTGCCGATGCCGACGGGAAGTTTCAGATACAGACATCGTTCCCTTTTTCAGGTCTGACATGCTCGTCGATGGGCTTCCGTACCAAAACTGTGCCGCGTCTGAAATCAGGGCAGAGGTACACTGTCAGTCTCGTTCCCACAGGTGTAGGACTTTCAGAACTGACGGTGAGACCCGGCAAACGGAAGTATTCAAAAAAAGATAATCCTGCACTTGAACTGATGCGGAAAATCAGGAACGCTCAGAAGCAGAACGATCCGCGCCGAAACGCTTATTACAATTACGATAAGTATGAGCGGATCACACTTGGCTTGAGTAATGTTGACGAGTCAAACGCCATTGTCAATCAGTTCCCCGACCTTGTACAATACATGGACACCTCGGTGCTCTCGGGCCAGCAGGTACTCAATCTGGCGGTAAGGGAAAAGGCATCGCATGTTGATTTCCGCAATGAGCCTCAGTCGGAGAAAGAGACGGTTATCGGCATGCGTCGCGATGGTATCGATGAGATTCTTGATCCTCAGGCCACTCAGATACTCTATGAAGATGTGTTGCGCGAGGTGGATATCTACGGCGACAATGTCACCATAATGCAGAACCGGTTTGTCAGTCCGCTGGCGCGCATCGCACCTGATTATTACCGGTTTTATCTGCACGACACCGTCACCGTAGGCACGGATTCATGTATTGTGCTTGCATTCGCACCCCATATTGCGCGCGGTTTTGGCTTTGTGGGCAAACTCTTTGTGTCAAAGAACGACTCGACACATCTTGTCAGACGCATTGAGATGAACACACCGCCCGATATAAATCTCAATTTCATTAAAAATCTGAGGATTGTGCAGGAATATGACCGGGCCGCTGATGGATCGCGACTGAAGACACTTGACGAGATGACTGTCGAAGCCGGGGTACTTGCCAAGAACTCACAGCTCTATGCACGGCGCCTCACCTCACATTCAGGTCACACTTTCAGCCAGGCTCCCGATCCGAAGATATTTGACCGTATGGCCGATGTGATCACTCTGCCTCAGTCAGCGGATCGCAGCGAGGAATTCTGGCAGAGCCGCCGTAATTCAACGATATCAGCCGGAGAAAAGTCGGTCGGCCGAATGATGGCCGACCTCAGGCGAAACAAGGTTTACTACTGGGCCGAGAAAGTGCTCAAGGTTATCGTGACAGGATATGTCAACACATCGGCTCACTCAAAATGGGACTTTGGTCCTGTAAACACTCTCGTCAGCTATAATGGCTTGGAGGGCATAAGGTTCCGTGTCGGAGGAATGTCGACGGCCAACCTCTCGAAACGGTTTTTTACCCGCGATTATGTTGCCTACGGTCTGCGTGACCGCAAATGGAAATATCTCACCGAAATGGAGTATTCGTTCCGCGATAAGGCCTATCACTCCCGCGAGTTTCCGATGCATGCCCTACGTTTCACTCATCTCTATGACGGCGATATGCTCGGACAGCACTATCTTTTCACGAACCCCGACAATATTTTCCTGTCGCTCAAGCGCGAAAAAGACCGGCTCATGACTTACAGACGGCTGACCAAGCTGGAGTATATTCTCGAGCTTGAAAACAATTTCTCGCTAATGGCGAAGGCCGAGCACCAGAGACAGGAGGAATCGCGCTGGATCAAATTTATCGATGGATACGGGCGACGGTTCGGCCATCTGACATCGTCAACGTTTGAGCTGACTCTGCGCTACGCCCCCAGCGAGAAGTTTTATCAGACAAAGAGCAACCGCCTGCCGGTCAATCTCGATGCCCCCGTGTTTCAGCTGTCGCACCGTTTCGGGCCAAAGGGCTTCGCCGGCAACAGGTTTGCTGTGTCGGTTACCGAGCTGAGCTTTCAGAAACGGTTTTGGCTAAGCGCATTCGGATATTTCGATGCTATAGTAAGATCCGGCCATGTGTGGACCCGATCAACCTTCCTCAACCTGCTTATTCCGAACGCAAATCTGTCATACACCATCCAGCCTGAAAGTTTCGCGCTTATGCAGCCGCTCGAGTTCATAAACGACTCATACGCATCGTGGGACGTAACCTACTGGATGAACGGAGCCCTGTTCAATCTCATTCCCTGGTTCAATCGCCTTAAGCTCCGTGAAGTGGTGACATTCAGAGGCATCTGGGGCCATTTGAGTCGAAAAAACAGACCCGATCTCGATCCCGAGCTTTTCTGCTTTCCATCAGAAGGAAGCACCAGGCTGATGACCGGTACTCCTTACATGGAGCTGAGCGCCGGAATAGATAACCTTTTCCGCATTCTTAGAGTTGATTATGTGTGGCGGCTCAGTTACCGCGACACTCCCAAAGCACCAAACGGCGGAGTCAGGATTGCCCTGCATTTCACTTTCTGAATGTTTTTCTTGTAATAGTGGTGGGATTGTGTTAACTTTGTTGCGTCTGCAACTATATGGAAATGCAGGCCATAGCAGAATCGTTAAATCCCGTTTCGCCACCAAGAGGAATGAAAAATTTTCTATACAGTTTTCTCGGCACGATTGCCGGAATATGGGTAACCATAATCCTGTTCAGCATCCTGATGATTGTCTCGATTGTAATCATGGCTGTTTCAGGCGCTTCAAACTCGGCTGAAAACATCAGGAACAATTCCATCCTTTACATTGACCTCAATGGTGAGATCGTGGAACATCCGCAGGTGCGCGACCTCTGGGCTGAAATTCGCGGAGAAGCAATGCCGTCAACCTCACTGAGCGAGCTCGTTGCCGTGATTGACGCTGCTGCATCCGACAATAAGATCAAAGGCATTTTCATTGAATGTAACGGCGCGGTTGCCGGCGCGGCTCAGCGACAGGCAATCCGGACAGCTTTGAAATCGTTTAAGGAGGCCGCCCCCGACAAGTGGATCTATGCCTACAGCGATGCCTACACTCAGGGCGACTATTTTACAGCCTGCGGTGCCGACAGCCTTTTCATCAACCCCGAAGGAATTATCGACATTCACGGCCTTTCGGCGACAAACCTCTATTTCAGGAATCTTCTCGACAAGATTGGAGTGAAGATGCAGGTGATTAAGGTTGGTACATACAAGAGCGCCGTCGAGCCTTATATCCTCGACCGGCCCAGCGAGGCATCTGTAGAACAGCAGAAACTTTTCCTCGACAATATGTGGGGTGAGATCTGCGGGGTGATTGCCAAAGAGCGGAAAACGTCAACCGAAAAGGTTAACAGCTGGGCCAACTCCCTGCTGATGGCAAGCGGAACCGAGGTTTATCTGAGCGAGGGAATAGTTGACAGAGCCATGTATCGTCATCAGTTCCTCGACAAGCTTAAGAAACTTACTGGTCGAGGAGACAAGGAGGACCTGAGGCTCGTAACCCCTGAAACGTATGCGCGTTCAGCGAGTATGAAAAAAAGAACGGGTCATGCGAAAATCGGTGTGTATTACGCGTCGGGCGACATCACCGACACCGGCGACAAGGGTATTACTGCCGAGCGTATGGTTGCCGATCTGCTCGATCTCGCGCAGGAAGATGATCTTGATGCACTTGTGATCCGTGTTAACTCGCCCGGCGGAAGCGCGTTCGCTTCCGAACAGATTTGGGAAGCGGTTGAGCAATTCAAGTCGCAGACAGGCAAACCGGTCTATGTGTCGATGAGCGATTATGCTGCTTCAGGCGGTTATTATATCTCGTGCGGAGCCGACAAGATCTTCGCCCAGCCTCTCACCCTGACAGGCTCGATCGGCATTTTCGGTCTGTTCCCCGATGCGAAGGAACTGATAACAGATAAAGCAGGTGTGACCAGCTATACTGTCTCGACAAATCCTGACGGCGAACTGCCCACGGTGTTCAATCCCATGACCCCCGCCCAGCAGGTTAAGATGCAATCGTATGTCAACCGCGGTTATGAGCTTTTTGTAAAGCGTGTGGCTGATGGTCGAAAGCTGTCGGTTGATTCGGTCAAGAAAATTGCTGAAGGCCGGGTGTGGGACGGAGTCGAGGCGCATCGTCGCGGTCTGGTCGACGAGATCGGCGGACTCGATGCCGCTCTCAAGGATCTGGCGCAGTCTCTCAATGTAGAGTCGTATGAGTTGCGCGAGTATCCGTCGGCCGACAAAAAATGGTGGGAACTGATTGTCGACCTTGGCAGCGGCATGGAAGCCCGTATAGAAGATAAATTGCTCAGGCGCAACCTCGGCGAAGCCACACAGCTCTACGACGCACTGCGGACAATCGGAGTTATGCAGCCTGTTCAGGCACGAATGGACTTTGTGACCGTGAACTTCTAACACCCGCATAACGATGGCCCGCAACAAGTTACTCGCAAAGCTGCTTCTCCTTCCGTTGTCGAAGATCTTCGGCTGCGTGGTTGCGGTTAGAAACCATCTGTTCGACAGAGGGATCCTCAAGCAGACGTCATTTGATCTGCCTGTCATTGTTGTGGGTAATATTGCAGTGGGAGGTACCGGAAAGACCCCGCATGTTGAATATGTGGTCAACCTGATGAAGGAACGCTACCATCTTGCTGTATTGTCGCGTGGCTACCGTCGCAAGACCAAGGGTTTCATTCTGGCGTCGCATCGTTCAAAGCCTGAGGATATAGGTGACGAACCCTTTCAGATCTATCAGAAATTCGGCAATGATGTTGCCGTGGCAGTTTGTGAGAAGAGGGTGGAGGGCATCAACAGGCTGCGCGAGATCGATCCAAAGATCAACATGATTGTGCTTGACGACGCTTTTCAACACCGCTATGTCAAGCCTTCGCTCGCCGTTGTGCTGACCGAATACAGTCGGCCGGCATTCACTGATTCGATGCTTCCCTACGGGCGCCTGCGCGAGCCTATATCGGCTTTCAACCGCGCTGATGTGGTTGTGGTGACGAAGTGCCCTGTAAATATGAAGCCGATGGAATATCGAATGTTTAAGGACAGCCTCAATCTCTTCCCCTATCAGAAGCTGTTCTTCTCGCGATATGTCTATGGACACCTTGTGCCGGTGTTCCCCGAGAAGGTCAACTACATTCCTTATCTCGACTGGCTTACTGAAAACGATGCCGTGTTGATTGTGACAGGCATAGCCAATCCGCGCCCGTTCGTGCGCCACATACGCCGCTATAAAGCCAAGGTGCGACTTATCCGCTTCCCTGATCACGTGAATTTCACTCATTCCGACATTCAGGCCATAGCGCGCAAGTTCAAGGAGATGAACGGCGAGCGCCGCTTCATTATCACTACTGAGAAAGATGCCGTGAAGCTGGCGCACAACCCGTATTTCCCCACGGCCCTTCAGTCGCTTACGTTCTGCCAGCCGGTGAGTGTCGACTTTATCTACCCGGCTCCTGACGATGTGCCGTTTGACACAACGATGGAGAAAATGATCTCGGAACTTAATCAATAATAGCCCGAGATTGTTACTTATTCAGCGAAACTTAAATAACATTATACAGATATGCTCGAAAAAATCAGACAGACAGCAGAATATATCCGCGGCCGTGTTGCCGACATTCCCGACACCGCAATCATTCTCGGCACTGGCCTGGGAGATCTCGTTGATCACATGGACGATAAAGTGTTCATTCCTTATTCTGAGATTCCCAACTTCCCGGTATCGACGGTTGAAGGTCACAGCGGAAATCTGATCTTCGGTAAACTCGGTGAGAAACGTGTGATTGCCATGCAGGGCCGTTTCCATTATTATGAAGGTTACGACATGAAGCAGGTGACCTTCCCGGTCAGAGTGTTTCAGGCTCTGGGCGTGAAGACACTCTTTGTGTCAAACGCTTCGGGTGGCATGAACAAGGAGTTTCAGGTTGGCGATGTGATGACCATCACTGATCATATCAACCTGTTTTCTGAGAACCCGCTCCGCGGCCGCAACTACAACGAGCTCGGCACCCGTTTCCCGGCTATGACAGAAGCTTACGACAAAAAGCTTATCAAACTCGCCGACGAGATCGCTACCGAGAAAGGAATCCGTCTGATGCACGGCGTTTATGTAGGTGTGACAGGTCCTACGTTCGAGACACCTGCCGAGTATGAGTACTTCCGCATTATCGGCGGCGACGCTGTCGGAATGTCGACAGTCCCCGAAGTTATTGTGGCCGTTCACGCCGGAATGAGGGTTTACGGTATCTCTGTTATCACCGACCTCGGCGGAAAGGATGTCACTCAGGTGCCCACTCATGAAGAGGTTCAGAAAGCAGCCGGCATTGCACAGCCCAAATGTCTGGCAATCATGAAAGAACTCGTAAACCGCGCTGACTGATGGATGCTTCCGAATCAAAACTGACTGAAATTTCAAGTCTCGGTGAGTTCGGCCTGATTGATCGTCTCACGAAAGATCTTCCGAAGGTCAACGAGTCGACGCTGCGTGGCGTTGGCGATGACGCGGCTGTGATGCGTTATGCCGACACCGATGTTCTGGTTACCACCGATCTGCTGCTCGAAGGGGTTCATTTCGATCTTACCTATGTTCCTCTGAAGCATCTTGGCTATAAAGCCGCCGTGGTTAACTTCAGCGATGTCTATGCAATGAACGGAACGCCCAGGCAGATCACGGTTTCGCTCGGAATTTCGCGTCGGTTCGCAGTTGAACACATCGAGGAACTATATGCCGGCATCCGTCTGGCCTGCGAAATCTATGGCGTTGACCTTGTCGGTGGCGACACAACCTCCTCGCGGCAGGGACTCGTGATCAGCATAACATGTATCGGCGATGCTCCGAAGGATGAAATTGTGATGCGTGACGGCGCCCGCGACACCGATCTTATCTGTGTGAGCGGGGATCTCGGGGCTGCTTACATGGGTCTGCAGCTGCTGGAGCGCGAAAAGGTGGCATCGGCCGGCAATCGCGATTTCCAGCCCGATTTCAGCGGCAAGGAATATCTTGTTGAGCGTCAGCTCAAGCCGGAGGCTCGTCGCGATATAATCCGCGCCCTTCGTGAAGCCGGAATCAAGCCCACTTCGATGATGGACGTGAGCGACGGCCTGTCGAGCGAACTGCTCCACATCTGCAAAGCAAGCGACACCGGTTGCCGTGTGTATGAAGACCGTATTCCGATCGACTATCAGACAGCAGTGATGGCTGAAGAGCTCGGTATGAATCTTGTCACTGCCGCGCTCAACGGCGGTGAGGACTATGAGTTGCTGTTCACTGTGCCTCTAACCGCGCACGAGGCTGTCGAGAAGATTCCCGGAATAAAGCTCATAGGCCATATTTGCAAGAAAGATCTCGGATGTGCGCTGGTTACCCGCGACGGTAACGAGATTCCGCTTAAGGCACAGGGCTGGAATCCGCTCCAATGATTCTCGAAGACCTTTTCAGACAATATACCGGATCTGACCCTGTAAGGATTGACAAGCTTACAGGGTCAGGTTCGTCGCGTGTCTACTGCCGGCTGTTCAGTGCCGACGGCAGCTCCGTTATTGGCACCATCGGAACCAATATTGTAGAAAATGAAGCGTTCCTTTATCTTGACAGCCACTTTCTCGATAAAGGGCTGCCTGTGCCGAAGGTTCTCACCGTGTCGACCGACCGTTCGGCTTACCTTCAGGAGGATCTTGGCGACACGTCGCTCTATTCCATGCTTGATTCTGCCGGCAGTGAGCAGTTGCTTAAAAAAACGCTCAGACTGCTTCCGCGGCTCCAGTTTGAGGGGGCAAAAGGACTGGATTTCACCAGATGTTATCCTGTCGAGGCCTTTGACGACAGGAGTGTGATGTGGGATCTTAACTACTTCAAATACTGTTTCCTGAAGGTTGCCGGGATAGAGTTTGACGAGGCGTTGCTCGAGGACGATTTCGAGCGCCTGACCAAAGAGCTGCTGTCATCTGCCGGCACTTACGGCTTCATGTATCGTGATTTTCAGAGCCGCAACGTGATGATTCGCGACGGAGAGCCTTACTTCATCGATTTTCAGGGTGGACGCCGTGGTCCGGCACTCTATGATCTTGCCTCGTTTCTGTGGCAGGCGCGCGCCGGTTTCAATGACGAACAAAGATATCGGCTCGCACGAGAATATTTCAATGCAGCGGGGGCGTTTGCTGATTTCGGAACTGAAAGTGACTTCATTCAGCAGCTCCGTTTCATGGCGCTTTTCAGAACTATACAGGTTTTGGGCGCTTACGGATTCCGTGGCATCATTGAGCAGAAACCGCAGTTTGTTGTGACAATCCCGAAGGCTATCGGCAATCTTACCGGACTCATGGGGTGTCTTCCAGCCGGGCGTTTCCCCGAGCTGCAGGCAGTGCTTACAAAAGTGACCGGGCTCGACATCGGTCAGCGTCAAAGCAATGAAGGCAGGCTTACTGTGGAAGTGAACAGTTTCGGGTTCAGAAAGAGCGGCATTCCCCGCGATTACACCGGTAATGGGGGAGGATTCGTGTTTGACTGCAGGGCGATCACAAATCCCGGACGCTATCAGGAATATGTTTCAATGACGGGTCTCGATACTCCGGTAATCAATTTTCTGGAGGAGAACGGAGAAATCACACAGTTCCTCGAACATGCCAAGGCACTGATCGGCGCAAGTGTGGAGAAGTATATCAAGCGAGGCTTTTCAAATCTGAAAGTTTCTTTCGGATGCACCGGCGGACAGCACAGGTCGGTCTACTCGGCCCAGCATGTTGCCGAATGGCTCAACGAAACCTATGGAGTTGCGGTTGAACTTCACCATATCGAGCAAAACATTCATCAGAAATTTCAGGCACGATGATAGGAATGATTTTTGCCGCTGGTCTCGGAACGAGGCTCAGGCCGCTCACCGACACTACTCCCAAGGCACTGATTGAGGTGGGAGGCGAGCCTATGCTTTCGCGCGTCATCAGGCGAATGCGGGCTGCAGGTATCGACGAGATTGTAGTGAACGTTCATCATCATGCCCGCATGGTAAAAGAATTTCTGGCCGGAAGCGGTGTGGAGATCAGTGATGAGTCAGATATGCTTCTCGACACCGGAGGCGCTCTCGTGAAGGCTTTCCCGATGTTGGCCGGGCGGGGCGATGTGCTGATCCACAACGCTGACGTGTGGACTGACCTTCCTTTGGAATCAATGATTGAGGCCCACAGCAAAAGCGGTGCCGATGCAACGCTTCTCACCCGCAATAATCCATCGGCGAGGGCTCTGATGTGGAACGATCAGGGTCGGCTGGCTGGCTGGGCCAATCTTTCGACGGGCGAGGTGCGCCCACCTGGACTCGACACATCCTCGCTGACACCGCTCGGATTCGGCGGCATACACATATTAAACGAGCAGGCACTCAACCGACTGGTCGGTTACGCGCCCGCTCAAAAGTTTTCAATAACGCCCTTCTATGCCGACTGCTGCGGCAATCTGGATATCGAGGCTTTCCCTGTAGGGGAATACCGATGGATTGATATCGGTAAGCCCGAATCGCTTGCCGAAGCCCGCAGACAGGCTCAGACCTGATAGTCAACACATGCCCGCGAATCCTTCAGCGGCGCAATAATTGCGGCTGCCGCAACATGGTCGGGATGTTTGGCATAAACCTCCACATTCTCCATCTTGTCGATTGTAGCGGTCAGAACCACATCCCAGTTCTCGGCAGGATTCTCGTTGATGCCCACTTCCATGGCAGCCAGGCAATCAATTTTTGCAGGGAGCTCAAGGAGTGCGTCGCGGAATGCTTCAGATGCGGCACGTCGTTCGGCGTCGGTGCCACGAAGCTTAAATGTCACAATATGCTTTATCATTTTGCATTTTCATATAGACGCTCGCGTGCGGCCGTGACGCGTTCGTCGGTTATATAATCGTCATATTCCATGAGCTTGTCGATGATTCCGTAAGGAGTCAGCTCTATGATACGGTTGGCCACGGTCTGGATAAACTCATGGTCGTGACTTGTAAAGAGAATGTTGCCTCGGAATGCCTTCAGGGTGTTGTTGAACGCCTGAATCGATTCAAGATCAAGATGGTTGGTGGGAGAGTCGAGTATCAGGGTGTTGGCATCGGTGAGCATCATTCTGGCGATCATGCAACGCATTTTTTCGCCACCTGAAAGCACGGAAGCCTTTTTGAGTACTTCCTCGCCTGAGAACAGCATTTTTCCGAGGAAGCCTTTGAGATAGATCTCGCTTGAATCTTTAGAGAACTGACAGAGCCAGTCAACGAGGTTGAGGTCGGTGTTGAAAAATGCGGAATTATCCAGCGGAAGATATGCCGTGGTAATTGTCTGCCCCCATTCATAAGTGCCCTCATCGGGTTGCTTGTTGCCCGTGATTATCTCAAAGAGAGCTGTCATTGCTCGGGGATCGTGGCTCAGGAAACAGATCTTATCGCCCTTCTCAACCTGAAAGTTCAGATCCTTGAACAGCACCTCGCCGTCAACAGTTGCAGTGAGCCCCTTGACTTCGAGAATCTTGTTGCCCGGATCGCGTTCGGGAGTGAAGATAATGCCCGGATAGCGGCGCGACGACGGCTGGATTTCCTCGACATTGAGCTTCTCCAGCATCTTTTTGCGCGAGGTTGTTTGTTTTGATTTCGACACGTTGGCCGAGAATCGCTGAATGAACTCCAGCAGCTCCTTGCGCTTTTCCTCAGCCTTCTTGTTGGCGGCCTGCTGCTGGCGCAGCGCGAGCTGCGACGACTGATACCAGAAGCTGTAGTTTCCGGCGAAGAGCGACACCTTGTTGTAGTCGATATCGAGAGTGTGGGTGCTGACGGCGTCGAGGAAGTGGCGGTCGTGGCTCACTACGAGCACCGTGTTCTCGAACTCAGAGAGATACCTCTCGAGCCATGCCACGGTCTCGAGGTCGAGGTCGTTGGTAGGCTCGTCGAGCAG
>CAZKXM010000053.1:0-13390 GCA_964556785.1 uncultured Bacteroides sp.
AAGGCCGCCCTAAGCGCCGAAGGCTGAGAGAAGCTGGAGGGCTCAGCGATAATGAGAGCGAAACGGCGCCCGCGAAAACTGGCCGCCGGAATGCGCCCGCAAGCGGGCGCTGCGGGGGACGAAGGCTGCGCGGCGGGGAGGCTTTGCGAAACGAGGCCGCGGGCGAAAGGGTTGCGGGAGCTTGGGGATTGATGCGGGGAATTGAGCCCGCAAGCGGGCGGTGCGGGGGACGAAGGGCTGCGCGAGGGGCGCGGGGGGAGGCTTTGCGCGCGGGCGCTGCGGGGGCGCGGGCGGCGGGGTTAGAGGGTGGCGAGGATGGCGCGGGCGGCGGTGAGGGGGGCGTCGAGGTTGCCGAGGCGGGTGCGCATGAGGGCGTAGTGGCGGAGCTGGGTGTCGCGGTCGGGGGCTCCGGGGAGGATTTTCTCGACTTGGCTGAGGATGTTGGCGGATGTGCACTGATGCAGGAGTAGCTCGGGAACGATTGTCTGCCCCATAATGAGGTTGGGGAGGCTGACGTGGCTTACCTTGAGGATGCGTTTGAGGATGGAGTAGGTGAGGGATGAGCCGTTGGAGCGGAAGCAAACAACCTGAGGGGTTCCTGCGAGGGCACATTCGAGTGTGGCGGTGCCGGAGGTGACGAGGGCTACTTCGGCATGGTGCATGAGCTCGAGGGTTGCCTGACTGATGACGGGGAGGGAGGTGTAACGGCGGTAGAACTCCATGGTGATTCCGGGGGCTCCGGCAACGATTGGCTGCATGTCGGGCAAGCGGCGCGCGGCGGCCTGCATGACGGGGAGATTGTTGCGGATCTCGCTGAGGCGGCTTCCGGGAACGAGGGCGAGGATGGGGCGGTGGGTGACGTCGTGTTCAGCGACGAAACGGTCGCGCGAGGATATGTGGGCGAGCTGGGAGTCGGTTTCGCTCACGGAGGGATTGCCAACATACTCTACATTGACTCCTCTTGCGGCAAACCATTCCTTTTCGAAGGGGAGAATCGAGAGAATCAGGCTGCAATAGCGCTTGAGATCTTTGACGCGCCACGACTTCCATGCCCACACCTTTGGCGGGATGAAATAGATGACGGGTATGCCTGAGCCATGGAGGGCCCGGGCCAGACGGAGGTTGAAGCCGGGATAGTCGACCAGAATGACGGCATCGGGGCGCGAGCTGAGGATTGAGTCGCGCGTGCGGCGGAGTGTCGACAGGATCTCGGGCAGGTGAGCGGCAACGCTTGTAAAGCCCATATAGGCAAGCTTGCTGTAGTGGACCATCGGCTCACACCCGGCCTGCTGCGCCATGAGGTCGCCGCCGAGAAATGAGAAACGTGCATGCGGATCGAGGGTTTTCAGGGCCCCCATGAGCTGCGATGCGTGAAGGTCGCCCGATGCTTCTCCTGCCGAGATAAAATAGTTCATGGAGGCAAAGGTAACATAAAAAGGATTGTGGCGGATGCAACATGCCGAAAAACACAAAATATTGGGGAAAATGGAGTATATTTGCAGCTTAAATGAGCTGATAATTATGTTTTCAGGAATCGTTGAGGAATTTGGCCGTGTAACGGCTCTGGAGCACGACGGCTCCAATGTTAATCTGAGTGTGAAATGCAGTTTTGTCGACGAGCTTAAGATCGACCAAAGCGTGGCACACAACGGTGTCTGCCTGACGGTGGTGAGTCTTAACAGCGACGGCACATACACCGTCACGGCTATCCGCGAAACTCTGGAACGTTCGAATCTGGGGATGCTCCGTGTGGGCGATCCGGTGAATCTGGAGCGTTCGATGGTTATGAACGGGCGTCTTGACGGCCATATCGTGCAGGGCCATGTTGACTGCACGGCAGTGTGTGAGAGCGTTGAGGACGCCGATGGCTCGCGCTACTTCAAATTCCGCTATCAGGTTGCTCCCGAGCTTGCCGCCAGGGGCTATATGACGGTTGAGAAAGGCTCTGTGACTGTCAACGGGGTGAGCCTGACCGTTTGTGACTCGGAGCTCGACTCGTTCAGGGTGGCGATCATTCCCTACACTCTCGAGCATACTAATTTTCATGCCATCAAGCCGGGTTCGACAGTGAACCTCGAATTTGATATCATAGGCAAGTATCTCGCCCGTCTGAACGAGGTGCGTGCCGCAGCCGGCGATCAGAAATGAGCGAGGTGAAGGAAGTGGCCGTCTACGGAGCGTCGTCGTCGCGCATCGACAGGCGTTTTCTCGACGCGGCCTTCACTCTGGGAGCAATGCTGGCCAAGCGTGGCGCCGGAGTGGTGTGTGGCGGGGGCAACGGCGGCATGATGCGCGCCGTTACCGACGGTGCTCTGAGCGAAGGGGGCCGTGTAACGGGGGTATTGCCTGAGTTCATGATGGAGAAGCAATGGAACCACCCCGGACTGACCGAAACCATCGTCACCGACACGATGCACACCCGCAAGGCCACGATGCTTTCCCGCGCCGGCGCCGTTGTTGCGCTGCCCGGGGGAATAGGGACGTTCGACGAGCTTTTCGAGGCCATGACATGGCGTCAGCTCGGACTGTGGAGCGGACAGCTTGTAATTCTCAACACCGACGGTTTCTACGATCCCCTGCTGCAGATGCTCGACGAGTGTGCGGCCAAGGGCTTTTTGAGAGAGAACGCGCGCACCGAGTATGCCGTAGCCACCACCCCGGCCGAGGCAGTAGAGATGATTTTTAACGACAACATCTGAGCCTGTGCCTGATTCTCTCCACATCGGCAATCATCAACCGGCGGAAGCGCTCCCGACGCCTCCGGCTGTCGACACGACATCTGTGCCGCTACCGCTGCTGCGGACGCATTGCACCGTTCTTGAAGCTCCCACAGCTGTTGGGCCGTTGCGATTGTCCACAACCGCGCAGGCCGAAGCCGGCGGCTATCTGCGGGGCATAGAGCCCGGCGACCGTTCCATGCTCCCCGGCTATGATTCGGGAGCCATGATTCTGCTGATAGGCGCTTTTCTGATTCTCGCATTCAATTTCCGCCACCGGAGCACGTATCTGAAGACCTTCATGCAGGACTTGTGGAGTGTGCGCCGCCGCGGCAACGTGTTTGACGATCACACCGTCAACGAAACCCGCATCACCGCGTCGCTGCTGCTGCTGGTGTGCGTGTGTGAAGGGATCCTCACCTTCTGCGCGGTCAATTCGGGAGAACTGTTCACTCCCGGCCGCATATTTCCCGCCATCGCTTCGGCAGTGGGGATTGCGGCGGGTTACTACGTGTGGCAGCTGGCCGCCTACAGTGTCACCGGCTACGCCTTCGGCACCCGGAGCATACGCCGGCAGTGGCTCAAAGGCTTCAACGCATCGCAGGCTCTGCTTGGGCTCGCGCTGACAGTTCCGGCCGTTCTGGCGCTGTTCAATCCCAACCTTGCCGGGGGCCTGGCAATCTTTGGCGCCGTGCTCTACGGCATTGCGCGCATGATCTTTATCTTCAAGGGCTTTAGACTTTTTTACAAAAATTTATTCTCGTTGGTCTATTTTATTTGTACCTTTGCACTCTCGAAGTAGCCCCTCTATACATTCTTTGGAAAGGCCTCTGACAAACTATCACCCTAACATCGATACTCAACAGTGAAGGTTAAAAAAATATTAGTATCACAGCCCAAGCCTTCGTCGGAAAAGTCGCCATACTACGATATAGCACGCAAATATGACGTTGAAGTGGTGTTCCGGCCGTTTATTAAGGTGGAAGGTCTTTCGGCCAAGGAATTTCGTCAGCAAAAGATCAATCTGGCCGATTATACAGCTGTTATTTTCACTGCCCGTACCGCGATCGACAACTATTTCAGGCTCTGTGAAGAGATGCGTTTCAACGTGCCCGACACGATGAAGTATTTCTGCACCACCGAATCGATCGCCCTTTATCTTCAGAAGTACACTCTTTATCGCAAGCGCAAGATATTCCATGGCGAGACCGGCAAGCTTGCCGATCTGCTTCCATTTTTCAACCGCCACAACAAGGAAAAGTATCTCTACGTTGTGAGCGATGTCAACAAGAGTGATACCGAGGTTCTCGACAAGGCCGGGCTGACCTACAGCCGCGCTGTGATGTATCGCACGGTGAGCAACGATTTCTCGCCCGAGGAGAGCTTCGACTACGATATGCTGCTATTCTTCAGCCCTCAGGGCATTCAGTCGCTGCAGAAGAATTTTCCCGACTTTCAGCAGGGGGATGTCTGCATCGGCACATTCGGCGCCGCTACGGCCCGCGCCGTCACCGATGCGGGTCTCAGGCTCGATTTTCAGGCTCCCACACCTGAGTGCCCGTCAATGACCGGCGCTCTCGATGCTTTCCTGAAAAAGATCAAAGGCTGATCACACCCCGTTTATGCTACGCACCGGTCAGCGTCTCTACAAAAAAGAAAAACTCTGTTCAACCACGGCAATCAACATGCTCTTCGCACCGGGGGGCGACTCGCTGCGTGCGCTGGCGTTTCCGCTCCGCGCGGTTTGGCGCGTAAACACTGAGCGCAGTGCCGACTGTCCGAAGTTTCTGATCATGGTGCCCAAAAGGCGTCTGCGCCATGCTGTTGACCGAGTGACGATGCGGCGGCGCATCCGCGAGGCCTATCGCCTGAGGCGCGACCTCATTCCGGCCGACTTGCGGGCCGACATCGCTTTTGTCTACGTGGCCTCGGAGCTGCTGCCATATACGGATGTTGACCGGGCTGTCAGGAAACTTCTCAAAGCGATTGCCGAGAAAAGTGCCGTTGGCTGAACTTATCCTCATTCTCTCCCTGCCGCGATGCTCCGCCGAATTTTCCTGATTCCTGTTTACTTCTACCGCGCCTGCATCTCCCCGATGCTTCCGCCGTCGTGCCGGTTCACCCCAACCTGTTCGGAGTATGCCGTCGAGGCTGTGATGCGTCATGGCATTATCCGCGGATCGTGGCTCACCCTGAAGCGTCTGCTCAGGTGTCACCCCTTCGGCGGCAGCGGTTACGACCCTGTTCCATGAAGCGCTTTACCGATATCCACACCCACAATCCGGCGGCAGGGGCCGACGCGGTGATATGCGTCGATCCCGTTGAACAGCCGATGGGTGAGTTGCGCCCCGACCGTTTCTATTCGGCAGGGATTCATCCATGGAATGCCGCCAAGGCCGACGAGGCTGCCATGCAGGCGCTCGAGAGGCTGGTGGGGTTGCCTAATGTGGTGGCCGTAGGCGAGGCCGGGCTCGACAAGCTGCGTGGACCCGGGCTCGATGTGCAGCAGCAGGTATTTGTCAGTCAGGCGCGCCTGGCAGAGCAGGCAAGGAAGCCTCTGGTGATCCACGCCGTCAGAGCGTGGGCCGAGCTGCTGCGCCTCAAGCGGCTCATAAAGCCTGAGCAACCATGGATTATCCACGGTTTCCGCGGCAATCCCGAACTTGCGCGGCAGCTCGTTGATCACGGATTTCACATTTCGCTCGGGCGTCGCCGCCATCCCGGAGTGGAGGCTGTCGTGCCCCCGGCAATGCTCCATTATGAAACCGACGATATGCCCCAAAACATTCATCCCGCTCCGGCCGCTGAGCCGAAACGGGATGAGTGAACATGTCAAGAAGATTACCCGCAGCTTATTCAGCCACGATTCTGAGATGCGCGTCGGGGTGACGGAGCACCAGGCATGATGCCTCGGTAATCACGATGGCGTCGGTGTTGCGCTGGCCGCTGCTCTTGAGCTCGAGGCGCTCGGCCTGCATGGGGATGAAGGAATACTTGGTGATGTAGTCAGGATCGATCACCATTCCGTTGCCCGGCACACCGCACTGATCGAACACGTCGGAGTGAACCACATAGAGACGTCCGAACTTCGAGCAGATCTCGCTGAAGTCGATGCCCCACTTCGTGACCGTGTCGGTTGACGATGCGCTGCGGATGATCTGCTGACGGTTGAGCTTGTCGATCAGGTCGCTGCCGGCCAGGAGCACCTTGCGGCGCGATCCGGTGTTGCCGCTGAAGGCTTCGCGCACAAGATCGAGCGCAAGGCTGTCGGCTTCGTCATCAGGGCTGTAGGTAAAGGTGTGGGCTGTCTGGTTCCAGATGCCGCCGGTGAGGCTCACATCTTCGCCCTTGGTGGGGTCGTTGATCACGGCGCGGCAACCGAAAAGAAAGTTTTTCTCCATGCCCAGACGCATGTCGATCACCGCCACCTCCTCCTGATCAGAGAATGTCCAGCCAACCTCCTTGTCGGTAAGGCGATGGAGTGTCGATTCCTCCACCTGGGCCTTGAAGATCTGACACACGTTCCAGTCTTTCTTTGGAAGCGCCTGGAACTGCGCCGTCTGCACATCGAGCTCTGATGCGGCGCGACCCATCCTGACAATCTGGCATCCGAGCAGCGACACCGGTGCCGGGAAAAGACCGGCATTGACGTGGATCACCGTGGCCGTTCCCACGTTTTTGTCGGTTGAGAGCACGTAGAACACCGCCGGCACGCCGTCGTCGTCGGTCACGGTCGGCACGAGGAATGTCTCGCTCGGTTCGAGCAGCGAGGAGAGCTTTGCCGAGAGCTTGAGCTGCGAAGGTTCGTCCTTTTTCGAGGGCATGGTGTGGGCTTCGACAGTTGCCGTGATAGCCTTGGTGTCGACCGAATAATATTCAACCTTCATGGCTCCCGCCTTTCGCGATGTTCCCATGCGCGAGATCTGGTCGAGAGGTGTGGCCGAAGGGCGCACGCGCACCACCCGCTGGTCAACCTCGTTGAGAAGCAGGTCGGGCGATTGCAGATTGGTGTCGGAAATTGTTGTTATAGGCATGATTGTAAATTGGTTAGAAGATTGTTGAAAAAATTGGTGGTGAGGCCTGATCAGAGCCGTCGGGCTGCTGCACCGCGAGGTGCATCGGGATCCGACGCCGCAAAGTTATTCCCGCTCCGGAGCGCCGATGTGTCATGATGCACCATTTCGCATGGAAGTCAAAAATGCCGTTGAGCGGCATGAGTTGGAAAATTCTGTGTAACTTTGCGGTATGGTAAAGAATCTGCTGATCGATCTCGGCGGTGTGATAATGGGCATCAACCGTCACAATTGTGTCAAGGCATTCAAGGAATTAGGATTCGAGAATGTCGACGAGTATCTCACCGATTATGCACAGAAAGGCCCGTTTGAGGCCCTTGAGGAGGGCAAGATCGGCCCTGATGAGTTTCGCGACGAGTTGCGGCGCCTGATTCCTGTCAGTGTGACCGACGATCAGATCGACGATGCATTCCAGCAGTTTCTCACAGGCATTCCCCTGAGCCGCCTCCACGAGCTTCGCCAGCTTAGGGAGATGGGATTGGGTCTTTACTTGCTGTCAAACACTAACCCGATAATGTGGAACGGTGTGATCAGCAGCGAATTCCGCAAGGAGGGCCACGATGCCGGCTATTATTTTGACGGAATCATGACATCGTTCAGCGCCGGAGTGCAGAAGCCTGATCCGGCCATCTTCGTCAAGGCAGCCGAGGCTTTCGGCCTCAAGGCGCCGGAGACATTGTTTGTTGACGATTCGCAGGCCAACCTCGACTCGGCAGCCTCACTCGGATTCAGAACCCTTCTTGTGCCTCCCGGCAAGGAGTTTGGCAAACTTGTAGTGAAACATCTGCTTTGAGGATAGCGCAGACATCGGATAACTGCCGGCGCATTGCCGTTGTGGGGATGTGGGACGGTGTCCATGCCGGGCATAGGTTCCTGACATCGTATGTGGCGCGTCTGGGCCGGGAGCGCTCGCTTGTTCCCACCGTGGTTACATTCCGCAATCATCCGCTGTCGGTTGTCAGTCCCGACAGGGCGCCGCTGCTGCTGTCTGACACTCCTTCGCGGCTTCGCATGCTTGGCGAGGCGGGTGCCGAGGAGTGTATTCTTCTCGACTTTGACGGCGCGCTGCGCGGGCTTTCGGCCGAGGAATTCCTGTCGATGCTCAAGCGCGATTTCGGTGTCGATGCCATTGTGGTGGGTTATAACAACCGTTTCGGTCACGACCGGCTGCAGGGCATCGAAGCATATCAGGCGTTAGGCTCGCGTATCGGCATGGAGATCATTCCGGGTCCTGAGTTCAGGCACGACGACGCCAAAGTGAGCTCGAGTGTGATCCGCAAGCTCATAGCCGGCGGGGATGTTGCCGAGGCAGCCCGGTTGCTGGGCCGGCCGTTCAGCCTGACGGGCAGGGTTGTGGAAGGGAAGAAACTGGGGCGCAGCATCGGTTTCCCTACCGCTAATATCGCTGTGGCTCCCGGCATGATAATGCCACTCGAGGGGGTGTATGCGTGCCGGGCTGTGACGGCAGAGGGTCAGAGCTATGCGGCGATGGTCAATATCGGGCGGCGTCCCACGGTCGACGCTCCGGGGGCTCCCGTGACGGTTGAAGCTCATCTGCTCGGCTTTTCCGGCTCGCTTTACGGCTCGGAGGTTACTCTTGAGTTCATCAGCCGGATCCGCGCCGAGATTGCGTTCGGAAGCCTCGCGGAACTGACCGATCAGCTCAGGCGAGATGCCGAGGCGACGCGCGGGATTGTCGGTGGCGACAGCGCCGCCGATGCTGTCGAATGAAATCGATTCAGGTTACATTGGTAGGTAAATCGGGTGCGAAATGTAAGTAGATCCGACTTTTAGGATATATTTTCCGACATTGAGAACACACAGTTTTTCGATGCGAAAGTTGCACGATTCGTTACGAACCTATAATTTTGCGATACTTAACATTTCAACACGGTTTAGTTAATTCTTAGTTAACCCAAATACCAACTCATTATGCTCAAAAAAGCACTCGGCACCGGGCTCGCACTCAGTGTGGCCATGGTCACCTTCACTTCCTGCAACAATCAGGAATTCACAAACGAGAAGGTCGACGCCAAGCGCGTTGAAGTTCAAACTCTTTCTCCCGAGCTTGCAAAAGTTCGCGATTACGTGCCTCTCTATGCCGTTATCGCTCACCGCGGTTCAACATTCTGGGCTCCTGAAGAAACAGAAGCATCCTGGCGTTGGGCCCGCAACATGGGCGCCGACTATCTGGAGAGCGACCTTCAGGCCACGAAGGACTGCATTGTCCTTGCCAACCACGACGAAAATCTCTCGCGCACAACTAATATCGAGGAGGTTTATTCAGAGTATGTTCCGGCCGGGCGCAAGGATTTCTACAAGTCGTTCCGTAACCCCGACGGTTCACAGATGTTTACCGACGCCGACATCGACGAGCAGTATGCCCTCGACGTTGCCAACTTCCGTCCCTACTACGCTCTGTCATATTACTATCATGAGCTGCTGAAGCTCGACGCCGGCGCATGGTTCAACGAGTCGACTCCCGAGATGGCCCGTCCCGGCTTTGTTGACACCCGTCTGTATGTATCTGCCCTTCAGGACCAGATTGCCTATGCAGAAGGCAAGAAGCTCAACCGCGACGCTCAGGGCAACCGCGTGCTCACATATCGCATCAAGCCCGAGTTCCAAGGCATGAGCCTTGCCGAGATCCGCGCCAAGATGCCTCAGGCAAAATATATGGCGTTTGTTGACTACGACTTTGCCAACGCATACGTGGCCGACGACAAGGACAACGGCAACCGCCCCGGTATCTACATCGAGTTTAAGGAATCGTGGCTCAATCCCTCCAACATGGAGCAGCTTGTCTACAACGTGCTCGACGACTGCGGCTGGAACATCATGACCCGCCCCGAGGCTGAAGGAACTCCCTTCTATGTGAACGGCAAGATCAACATCGGTAACACTAACGGCAAGGTGATTCTCCAGACATTCTCGTTTGACGCTCTGCGCCGCGCCTACACAGTGTTCCAGGGCAAGGTGCCTATGTGTTACCTTCTGTGGGAGGGAACCTATGCAACCGACCTCACCTACACCACTCCTACCGGCTATGCCGACATCATCAAGTATGCCCAGGATTACGGCGCTCACATCATCGGCCCGGCAATCTCAGGCGCTCCCAACAACTATCCCGAGATGAACGCACCCTGGCAGGCTTACATGATCCGCAAGAGCGGCATGATCAACCATCCCTACTCGTTCGACTCTTATGCCCAGATGGGTAAATACATGGGTATCTACAACTATGGTATCGGCACATCGTTTGACGACCTGATGCGTGTCACCATCGATCCCACCCAGTACACCGTGTTCACCGAGCCCGTCAGCCTGCCCATCTACATGGACGGTTTCTTCACCAACCGCACCGAAATGTCGCTGCGCTACATGATCGAGCAGGGCTTCCGTTGCAACGCCAACCTTCCCAATCCGTTCAAGGCAGGTGTGATCTACGACAACAGCGCAGCTCCTCACGTGGTGCCTGATGCAAACACTGTGCTCGAGGATCTCGGCTACTGATCAATCACTCATCAACCCACCCACGTTTACTTATCACAAAATCCGAATTTTCAAAATCATGAAGAAATATATTCTGCTGCCGATGATGGCACTCTGTCTCGCCGGCAACGCTCAGGACTTTGACAACTCACCCACGGTGCAGCTCGAGAAGAATGACGCCCGGTTTACCGTAGGCGCGCGTATGATGGGCGACGTAGCCTATTATCACAGTGACTTCACGCCTCTTAAGAGCGGCGCCTCGCTGACCGATGCGCGCATCCGCACCTCGTTCAGCTATCAGGACTGGTACTTCTATGCCGACTTCGGCTTCGGCGGAGGCAAGTTCTCGCAGAAAAACATCTTTGCCCAGTGGAACAAGCAGAACTGGGCGGAGGGCTGGAATGTGGTGAAGGCCGGTTACTATAACGATCCCGGTTCGATGGCCCGCAACACATCGCTCGGAAGCTATCACTTTATTTCGCGTCCCGGTTCGACGATGGCTCTCGGTGTTGGCCGCGAACTCGGCATGACCTACAAGTTCTACAACAACACATGGTTTGCCAACCAGGGCATCTCGACCGACCATGCCTACAATGACCAGCTGGCCGGTTTCGACGGTGTGGCTGTGAGCGGTCGCTGGCTCTATCGTCCGATCAACACTGCCGACCAGACATTCCATGTCGGTGTCAACGCCCGCTTCGGTCATCGCGGCGGCGGCGAGGTGACCAACAATGTGCTCAACAAAAAGATCACTCTTGCAACTTGCCTCGAAACATACGTTGACGGAACCGAAGACCTCGTGACAGCCGAACTCCCCTGGGTCAACAATGTGATCAACGTCGGCGCCGAGCTCCTCTATCGCAATCCCAAGTTCTTTGCCCGCGGCGAATTCCTCTACAAGCACGTGACCAAGAAGCGCGACAGCTATTCGCTCTTCGAAGACGCCCAGAACAACATTGACTGCTGGGGCACATACGAGGCATGGCTCGCTGCCAACCCCCTGCGCAACAATAATTTCTATGGTGGCTACGTTGAAGTCGGCTACATGATCTTCGGCAATCCTTACACCTACAGCAACGCCGACGGTGTGCTCGGAGGTCTGTCGGGACGCAGCCTCGAAGTTGTTGCCCGTTACAACTACACCGGCCTCAACGACATCGTTGACGGTGAATATTACAGCGCCGGCCGCGATCAGTATTACCCCGACGGCTACATGGCCGACTGGCCCTACGCTTCATCGTCGGTGGGCGGCGGTAACGTCAACTCATTCACCGTGGGCGTGAACTTCTCGTTCAACAAGTACATCCAGGTGATGGCCGACTATACCTACACTCATCTTGACCGCGACAAACTTCCCTACGACCGCAATTTCCACGCTGTTCAGGGCCGCGTTCAGTTCACATTCTGATACGCATAATCAGGCAGCAGCCTGAGCGCATAAACAATAAACTCCGCGACGGTTGGCGTCGCGGAGTTTATTTGTATTGATACCGGTCAGAGATTATTTCAGAGTGTATTTCACAACCGGAACATATCCTTTGTGTGCCGGTGCACCGGCGGCGTCGTCCCAGCTTCCTGACAGGCCTTCGGCCTGCAGCGTGAGGTCAAAGTGACAAAGACCGATTCCGAGGTCGAGAACCGAGGCGTCGGTTTTGGCCTCATAGTAGAACCACACTTCGCGGTCCACAACCAGCGCTCTCCATGGCTGCGAGTTTTTTGCGGATGGAGCGAGCCTCATCATTGAGAGGGCTCCGAAAAACGGATTGTCATCACTCACGGGAGTGCCGAATTCGCCCTGTGAGAACAGTTCGCTCATTGGTTTGCGCTTTGCGCTGCCCAAAGAGGCGCGTGTGAGCGATTCAATGATCTTTCGTTTTCGAGCCGCGTAGCCCACGGGTGAAATGATGCGCAGGGGTTCGTCGGCAGGCATGTCTGACCCCTTGGTGAAGTCAGCACCCTTGAATGTGAGAGCCATCCAGCATGTGCCGAGACCTAATTCGGTTGCCTTTAGAACAACCCGCTCCATGGCATAGCCGGCTGCAAGAGCCGATTTTGTGTCGTCGCCGATGCCCATGAGCAGATACCAGCTGGCGCCTGAGATGGTGCCGTAAGTGCTCGGGCTCTGCGGTCCCTTGAGGTCAAATTTCTTAAGCTCGATCGTGTATTTTCCGCCGAAAGGTGAGGTTGCGTTGCTGATCGAGTCATTAAGCGCGTCGATCACCTCCTTGTCAGGCACGCGCTCGGGATCAAATGTGCGTACCGATACACGTTCTTCAATCGTTTTCCTGATATTCATAGCCAATAGCTTTTATAATCAATAACATCAGGCACATCCAAATGTTTACCCCCTGAAAATATAAACTGCCCGACACTGATTTTTCGGTCGGGCAGTTTGTGTTTTGCTATTGCAGGGTCGGGTGTCTTACTCAGCCGCGCTCTCGGCCTTTTTGCGCAGGGTTTTGGTGCTGACCGGATCGCATGTCAGCCCAACGCGCAGCTTGTTGAAGATCTTATGGTCGACTTCGCCGAGCATAACCGTTGAGTGCATCTGGCATCCTGCGAGCTCGGGGAGTTTCTCGAGCGCACGGCGGCAATCGTCGTTGCGGGTGCTCAGTACAGAGAGGGCAACAATCACCTCATCGGTGTGGAGGCGCGGATTGCGGCTGTGGAGTATGTGGGTTTTGGTGTGCTGGATCGGCTCGATCATGTCCTGGGGAATCAGCTTGACATCATGGTCGATTCCCGCAAGATGCTTCAGGGCATTCAGAAGCAGTGCGGCGCTCGGGCCGAGAAGGTCGCCCTGTTCGGCAGTGATGATTGTGCCGTCGGCAAGCTCGATGGCCGAGCAGTTGCGCCCGCTCTTGCGTGCCCGCTCCTGAGCGGCGGCGATAGGGCGTCGGTAGGATGTGTCGATCTTGGCCTGTTTGAACAGAAGGGCGATCTTGTTGACCTCGCTGTCGTTGCCGTCGCCCTGGGCAAGATGGTTAAGGGCTGTGTAGTAGCGGCGTATGATTTCCTGTCGCGAAGCATCGCAACACACCTCGTCGTCGCTGATGCAGAAGCCTACCATGTTGACACCCATGTCGGTGGGCGACTTATAGGGGCTTG
>CAZKXM010000054.1:0-13386 GCA_964556785.1 uncultured Bacteroides sp.
ACCCTACGAGGTTCAGACATTCCTGCACGAGTTCGGCCATTCACTCCACGGCCTGCTTGCCGACACAAAGTACAGCAGCCTCTCGGGAACGAGTGTCTACCGCGACTTCGTCGAGCTGCCCAGCCAGTTCAATGAAAACTATATGCGCCGCAAGGAGTTCCTTGACGGTTTCGCACGCCACTATCTCACCGGCGAGACCATTCCCGCCGAGGAGGTTGCCAAGATCATCGAATCATCGCGTTTCGGCGCGGCCTATGCCTGCCTGCGTCAGCTCAACTTCGGCTACACCGATATGGCATGGCATTCATTGACCGAGCCTCTTGCCGAAGATGCCGACATCGCGGCTTTCGAAAACAACGCCGGTAGCTCGGTAGCCATGTTTGACGTGGTTGATGGCACCACGATGTCGCCGCAGTTCAGCCACATATTTGCCGGAGGCTATGCTTCGGGCTACTACAGCTATAAATGGGCCGAGGTGCTCGATGCCGATGCTTTCGCCGCATTTGCCGAAAAGGGTATTTTTGATCAGGAATGTGCCGATAAGTTCCGCAAGAACGTGCTCTCGCAGGGTGGTACTGTCCATCCCGCCGAGCTCTATCGCCGTTTCCGCGGTCAGGATCCCTCGATCGATGCTCTCCTTGAACGCGACGGCATCAAGAAGCCTGAGCAAAAGCCGCAGAAAAGCGACCTCAAGCAGGGTCTCGACCGCTGATGTCGTCCTGACTTTGTAAAGAGTTCCTGAATATAAGTTCGTAACTATAATAACTGCACACCAAAAGGTTCATGGTTAACTTTTGGTGTGCAGTTAAATTTTGGCCATAGAAAAAACGTAACCTGCTGATATCCTATCCCCTCAGCATGCAGTAAATCCATTGGCGGAGGGTTTTCTTTCAATTTTGAAATGACATCCCATGGACAGAAGGTTATCAGTGATTTCTTTGAAACAATCACGTACGTCAGACGGTCTCGGGAAGTCTGTTTCATTCCATTCCGAAACCGATCCTGCAATTTCTGACGGTAGCTCCGGAAGCGACACCTTAAGCTTAATTGCAAGTCTGACAGCTTCGTGCTTGTTGAGGATGGCGTAGGTTGCACTACAATAATCCGGATCGTCATAATCAGTATGTTCACACATAACCAGGAGATTGAACTGATCATCATATCCGGCATAGACGGCTTCGAAAACCGAAAAGTCATCATGCGAGCTAAACACTCTGACACATCTGATCAAATCATTCGATGTGGGCAAATTTCTCATACATTAACGCCGGTGCCTTCGTTTGAAAATATACTGAGCAAAATATTCTCTTAGAATCTGATTACGCGGATTTTCCAAGCACCTCTGCTGTTTTTCATCCGCTCTTCCTGAACGTCGCGCCTGAAGTTTTCACAAATATCGATCAGTTCTCTATCAGAGAATATTTTACCGTAACCTGTTTTTCGCAAATCTTCGATTGTCAAGGGAATGAAATCATCGCTTCCTTCAATGTCAATATTATTTGTCGCATTTGTTTTGTTGATGATTTTCGATTTTATCTGCGAGTTCAGCGCGTCGTTCAATCCCCATATTTTACTGATGGTCTCTAATATTCTTTCTGTCAGGAATGTGGCTTTGAACTCGAGAGTATCGAAATCCTCTATTTTAGTATCACGGCTCATATTCGGATTTAGCAAATGATTCTTTGCCACTTCAATCTCATCATTATAATTCCTCAATTTCAGATAGAGATCATGCATTATCTGATATTGAGCATCCTCGCCATAAAACGCATCAAGATGTATGTTTTCCATTGGAATCTTGAGTTTGTCGAAATGTTCTTCTGAAGGATACCCTTTATAATCGATATCCTCCATTTTTGTACGCATTGTGTAAATTATCACGAGGTTTCTGTACAGATGCCTTATTAGATCAATCAGAAGTGCCCGCTGAAGGTCCTTCGATAATTTCTTTGTATTGCTTTCTGTTCTTCTTTGTGCGACAAATGTATATATCGACGCGATCAATGACAGCAATGCGACTACAAGAGCTACTATGCCATAAACGTTCCATCCATCTTTGATGACATCCTGACGCGTATTGTCTTCAATTTTAGCCATGACGCCGTAATCTGACAACAGATATTCCTGAGATTCGCGGTTCTGTAAACTATCTTGTTTTTGCCTCTGTGCAACTGCCCGTTCGCGCGACATCCTTGATTCCTCGTGAATTCCACGGATAATCTGTAACTCATTCAGAATCCGGGTAGCTGAGGAATCGTTCGTACTTATAGTTTGAGGGAAAAGATAGAACGAGAACGCAAAAACGCAAAAGATAATCGAAATAAATTTTTTCATGATACTCAAATATTCACCGGCACAAATGAAGGAGCACCGGAAGTGTGTTTTCCGATATCTGGATTACTGACGGTAAGGACGCTCGTTGGCAACAACATAAGCTTTCACTTTCTGGAAGAGATCGTTGGCAAACACGAACTCATTCAAGGCCTCGTTGCTTGTGGTGTAGATCTGTTTCATGTCGCCCACCCATTCTCGGTAGCCCTGCTTGATGAAGATGATGTTTTCACCGATGCCGAGCACTGAGTTCATGTCGTGGGTGTTTATGATGGTGGTGATGTTGTATTCGTGAGTAATGTCGCTCAGAAGCTCATCGATAAGGATTGATGTGCGCGGATCGAGGCCTGAGTTAGGTTCGTCGCAAAACAGATATTTTGGATTAAGAGCAATCGCCCTTGCGATAGCGACACGTTTCTGCATACCGCCCGAGATCTCTGACGGATACTTCGAATCGGCATCCTTTAGATTGACGCGCTCAATGCAGAACTCGGCGCGGTCACGGATCTCGCCGGCACTCATGTTGGTGAACATTCTGAGCGGGAAACTCACGTTGCCGAGCACAGTCTCGCTGTCAAACAGAGCCGAACCCTGAAACAGCATACCGATCTCCTTGCGCAGGTTCTTCACCTGATCCTGATCCATCTTGAGCAGGTCACGGCCATCAAAAAGAATCTCGCCTTCCTCAGGTCTGACAAGCCCGACGATCGATTTCATCAGCACCGTTTTGCCCGAACCGCTCTGACCGATGATGAGGTTGGTCTTTCCGGTTTCGAAAACAGCACTGACATCGTGCAGAATTGTCTTACCCTCAAATGATTTGGTTACATTCTTTACCTCGATCATTGCAGCATCAGTTTGGTTAGGATCACGTCAAGCAGAAGAATCAGTATAGAGCTGTAGACAACGGCATCGGTGCTCGCCTTGCCAACTTCGAGCGCACCACCCTTCACGTAGTAGCCGTAGAACGACGCAACCGTGGTGATCACAAACGAGAAGAAAAGCGACTTTATGATGCCGTACCACACATACCACTCGTTGAACATAGCCTGCAAACCGTAGGAGTATCTCGACACGGTGATGATGTCGGTGAAAAGCGCAACTGCAAATCCGCCGAAAAGCGATGTGGCGATGCAGAACGACACCAGCACCGGCATAAAGAACAGAAACGCCACAACCTAAGGAAGAACAAGGAAGTTGGCTGAATTGACACCCATGATGTCGAGGGCATCGATCTGCTCGGTGATACGCATTGTTCCGATCTCGGAGGCAATGTTAGAGCCCACCTTGCCCGCAAGACTAAGGCAAAGGATTGAGTTGGAAAACTCGAGCAGAACAATGTCGCGTGTTGCCAGACCAACCGAATAGCTCGGGATCAGCGGCGAGTTGATATTGAGCTGCATCTGGATGGCGATCACCGCACCGATAAAGAGCGAGATGATCATAACCAGCGGAATCGAATCGACTCCAAGCTTGGAAATCTCGGCAACAGTGCGACTTCCGAATGTGCGCCACCTGTCGGGGATGGCAAACACCTTGCGCATGAAAATGCAATATCGGCCAAATGTGGCCAGTGAATGGGTTATTACCATAAACGGTTCAGTCTGAAACAGCCACAAATTTACAGTTTTTTGGCATAACAACCAATCTGCACCGATCCAAAACACCGAAACGGCGAATTTTAGCGCCTTTTTGGAGGATTGGTGACTAAAGGGAATGTCAACTCCAAAAAAATGATTAACTTTGTGCTTACTTTTTGACCTTAATCTATTGTTACCACAGCAATAAAACAATGCTTGACAAAACATTACGTGATAGAATCACCGACCTTATAAAACGCGAAGTCATTCCCGCCACAGGCTGTACGGAGCCGGTGGCAGTGGCCCTTTGCGCCGCCCATGCCGCGCGTGCTCTCAAAAACGGCAAGCCGGCAAAGGTTAAAGCGCTCCTTAGCGCCAATATTCTCAAGAACGCCATGGGCGTCGGCATTCCCGGCACGGGCATGACCGGCCTGCCTATCGCTATCGCACTTGGCACACTGTTCGGAAATCCTGAAAATGAGCTTGAGGTGCTCGGCGGCATGAGCGATGATATGATCGCCGAAGCCCGCGATTTTCTTGACCATATCCACATTGCCCTGAAGCCTGATGCCGACGGCACACTGCCCATTCTCTACATCGAAGTGACTGTGACCGACACCGACGGCAACGAGGCCACGGCAGTTATCTCTGACGGACACACATCGCTGGTGTATCTTGATGTCAACGGTGAGCCCACTCTCGACCGCCGCCACAAAGCCGGTTGCATGGAGGCCGAGACTGCAGCATCGCCCTCCGACCCGCAGATGACGATGAAAACCGTGTGGGACTACGCAACCACTACCCCGCTCGACGAGCTCCGTTTCATTCTCGAGAGCCGACGCATGAACAAGGCTATCGCCGAGCACTCGTTCTCGGGCAATTTCGGCCACTGCGTGGGTCGCACCCTCAGGTCGGAGCGCCAGAAGACAATGATGGGCAACAGCACCTTCTCGCGCATTCTCTCCTACACCTCGGCTGCCTCAGATGCGCGCATGGCCGGTGCACCCGTGCCGGTGATGAGCAACAGCGGCAGCGGCAACCAGGGTATTGTGGCAACACTGCCGGTAGCCGTTTATGCCGAAGAGATCTTCGCCTCAGAGGAGCAGACAATCCGCGCGTTGGCTCTGAGCCATCTGACCGTTATCTACATCAAGCAGACGCTCGGACGCCTGTCGGCACTGTGTGGCTGTGTGGCCGCTGCCACAGGATCGGGATGCGGCATCTGCTACCTGATGGGCGGAGGCTATGATCAGGTTGTTGCAACCGCAAAGAATATGGTGGCCAACCTCACCGGAATGATCTGTGACGGAGCCAAGGCTTCGTGTGCGCTCAAGGTTACCAGCGGCGTCTCCACGGCCATGATGTCGGCCATGATGGCGATGGAAGGCCATTGCGTCACATCAGGCGAAGGCATTATTGACGATGATATTGACCGCACGGTTGCCAACCTCACAAGGATCGGACGCGACGGAATGCGTGAAACCGACCGTCTGATTCTCGAAATCATGACAACGAAAAAACACTGAGCTCTATAAACGAACCTGCAGTGTTGAGAAGCGAATCACACATTATATTAAATAAACCAATATTTTATCTTTTATAAACCAATCTAATCATTATGCGACTTCAATTATGGAAGGCAGGACTGCCTTTGGCCGCAGTGTTCGTTCTGACAGGTTGTATGGACGACAATTACGACCTGAACGACATCGACACAACCACAAGCGTGCCTATCAATGATGTCACTATTCCTGTAAATCTTCAGGAAATCATGATCGAGGATGTTCTTGATCTGACCGATAATGAGAACATCGTTGAAGCCACCGATGCTAATGGGAAACGCATCTACGCAATCAGTAAAACCGGCGACCTGAGCTCTGACGACATCGTGATCGACCCCATCGACGTGAAGGCTGAAGATGTCAACAGCAGCGCAGTTACCATCAGCTCTGTATCGGCCACGCTTCCTGATGTAGGAGCAATGGACGTTGTCTACGAAGTTGAAGATATGGAATCAGACTTCAGCTACAAGGCAAGCAATATTGACGACGCTGTTGTGAGCATCGAGGCTATCGAAACAGCAGGCCTTGCAAGCTACGATATCACCCTGAGTGTTCCCTCGTCGATCAATGTACAGAACATGACTCTCCACAATGTGAAGATTCAGTTCCCCAAGGGTGTTTACATGTCTGACGGAAAACCGGCCAAAGCTTCGATTGGCACATATGATCCCGCATCGGGTATCGTGACCATTGAAAAGCACACCACCGACGGCGGTAACCTCGTTGTTTCGCTTACCGGCGACCGCTTCGACCTCACAGCCAACAATGTAACCATCGACAACGACCGCAATTTCAATTACAAAGGTGTGTTAGGAGTGCTCAAGGAGGGATACGTGGTTCTGACCCCCGGTTCACAGGCATCGCTCCCCTCGAGCATCAGTTTCACTGCCGATTATCAGATGAGCCATTTCTACGTCAAGAACTTTGACGGCGAAATCGACTACTCTGTCGAGGGAATCGACATCGAGCCTATTTCGTTCGACGATCTTCCTGACTTCCTCAAGAGCTCTGACACTCAGATATTCCTGAACAATCCCCAGATCTATCTCTCGGCCAAGAACAGCACCGCAAATTATAACACCGAGGCATCGGCCAAAATCCGCCTTATTTCTGAGTTTAACGACGGTAGTGTCAACGTTGCCGAAAGCGAAACATTTGTTCTCAGCGACAAGTATGGCGCAGACACCGATGCCAACATCGTTCTTTCTCCCAACGGCACTGAAACCGATGCTCTGCCCGCCTATTCAAACAATCTGTCGAAATACGTCTTCAACGGACTCGGCAATATCCTGGCCAGCAACAATAATCCCGACGGTCTGCCCGCGCGCATCAAGGTTGAGCTCGAGCAGCCCCGCTTTTTCGGAAATGCTAAGAAATTCCCTGTCAAGGTGCCCGGAGCGAACAAGGATGAGTACACCATCGCAGGCCTCAACGGCAGCTATGAGATGTTTGCTCCCCTTGCGTTCGACCCCAACAGCCGCGTTGTCTACAACAAGATCGACGACGGCTGGCAAACCGAAGATCTCGACGCCCTCGAAATCACCCGCTTCGTGCTCACGGCCCATGCCGAAACCACAATCGGTCTTGAGGTACAGCTCACCCTCTATCCTCTCGGACCCGGCAACGTGAAACTCGGCCGCTCTTATCCGGTGGTGCTTCCGGCCATGGCCAACGAGGATATCGAGCTTGTTGTCGAATCAACCCCCGACAGCCCGATCCGTAATCTCGACGGTGTTGAATATCATGCTGTTGTGTGCGATAACGGCAAAGAACCGAGCGAGCCCCTCGGACCTACCGAGACCATCAACCTCACCCAAATCAAAGTCAAAGTATCCGGTTCTTACACCAAAGAATTTTAAGTCATTATCAGCCAACTGTTAAGGCTTAATTCAAAACACAGCAAACATGAAACTCAATCTTCGTCACATCATACTTCCGGCTGCTCTGACTTTTGCTGCAGCCACAATGAGCGCCCAGCACACCTATTCGGGCTACTTCCTCGACAGCTACACCCCGCGCTATCAGATGAACCCCGCATTTTCGGGACCATCAAACGCTTTTGTGGGCTTCCCCGTGCTGTCAGACCTCAACATCGCCATGCGCGGTAATCTCCATGTGAGCGACATTCTCTATCCCAATCCCGGAGAGGGCAAGAGAACCGTGCTGTTCACCAATCCCCTGATCTCGACCGAGGAAGCAATGAGCCGCTTCAGCAATATGAACAAGCTCGGCACAAGCCTCAAGCTCGACCTGATCAACTTCGGTTTCAAAGCATTTGGAGGTTACAACACTGTCGGCATCAATGCTGTTGCAGATGTCAATGTAGGTGTTCCCAAATCGCTTTTCTCGCTTGCCAAAGAGGGTGTGAGCAACTCTACCTACGACATTCAGGACTTCCGCGCCCAGGCATCGGCCTATGCTGAAGTTGCACTTAACCATTCGCGTGAAATCAAACAGGTTCCCGGTCTGCGCGTTGGTGCGACACTGAAGTTCCTGGTGGGTATGGGCAATGTCGATGCCTACTTCAACAACGCCAGCCTCACTCTGGGTGAAAACAACTGGCACGCAGTAACCAACGCCAACATCTATGCCTCGGTAAAGGGTCTGCGCTACAAAACCAAGATTAACGAAGACACCCGTCATGAATATGTTTCGGGAATGGATCTCGACGGTTACGGTCCCAACGGTTTCGGTATCGGCTTCGACCTCGGTGCGACCTACAAATGGCGCGAATTCACATTCTCACTCGCTCTGCTTGATCTCGGCTTCATCTCATGGGGCCACACCCAGTATGCCTCGACCGACGGTGACCAGGAGTTCAACACCGATGCCTTTGCCTTCGCTGTTAAGGACGACGACACCTTTGACCGCATGAAGGACGACCTGAGCGCTCTCTACGAACTCAACGACCATGGCAATATCGGCAGCCGCACACGCGCGCTCAAGGCAACTCTCAACTGGGGTGTTGAATATGAATTCCCCCTCTACAAGCCCCTGCACTTCGGCCTTCTCAACAGCACCCGCTTCGCCGGTCCGTTCACATGGACACAGTTCCGTCTGTCGGCCAATGTGAAGCCTTGCAAGGTGTTCAGCGCCAACGCCAACCTTGCAATGGGCACCTACGGTGTGGGCTTCGGATGGCTCCTCAACCTCCATGCTCCCGGCTTCAACCTGTTCCTGGGCATGGACCGCACCCTGGGCAAACTCGCCAAGCAGGGTGTGCCTCTGAACTCGAATGCCGAGGTTAATTTCGGCATCAACTTCCCCTTCTGACAATCCATTTTTATACTTTGCCAGCCGGCGGGGGCGCGGATCTGATTCGCGTTCCCGCCATTTTTTTGTAACTTTGCGCTCATGCGACAAGCTGCAGAACTACTCGAAACGCGAGGCATACGCCCTACTCCCAACCGGGTGATTGTGCTCGACGCCATTCTCAGAGCCGGAACACCCGTGAGCCTGATCGAACTCGAAACCGGGCTCGACACTCTCGAGCGCTCAAGCATTTTCAGGGTGCTGACCCTTCTTGCCTCACGCAATCTGCTTCACGCAATCGATGACGGAAGCGGCTCCACGAAGTATGAGGTGTGTAAAGGCCATCACAACCATTCGGCGTCAGACATGCACTGCCATTTCCATTGCCTGAGCTGCGGCCGAACCTTTTGCCTCGAAACCATCAAAGTGCCCGAGCCGCAGTTGCCCGACGGGTTCACAACCTCTGCAATCAATTATATGGTGAAAGGTCTCTGCCCCGACTGCTCAAAGACCTGCTGACTCGCGCCCTAAACCCGACATTCAAAATGACGAAAGAAGAAATCTGGAAATCGATGACCGGCGGCGAAACCTACGACGCCACACACCCCGAACTAATACGCAAGCTGCAGTTAACCCGCGAAAAGCTTTGGGAGTTCAACAATCTGCGGCCTTCGGAGGCAGGCAGAATGCGCGAAATTCTGCACGACGTTCTCGGCTCTCACGGAGAGCAGATGCAGATCAACCAGCCGTTCCGGTGCGATTACGGCGAAAATATTTTCATAGGCGAGAATTTCTTCGCCAACTTCAACCTAACGATTCTCGACGAGGCCGAGGTGAGAATAGGCGACTACGCCTTCATCGGCCCGAATGTGAGCATCTACACCGCTTGCCATCCGCTTGATGCCGAAAACCGCAACAAGGCTCTCGAGTGGGCCGAGCCGGTAACGATAGGCCACAATGTGTGGATAGGCGGTTCGGCCACCATACTTCCCGGTGTAACGATCGGCAACAATGTTGTGATAGGAGCCGGAAGTGTCGTGACAAAAGATGTGCCTGACAATGTGGCAGTAGCCGGAAATCCGGCCCGCATTATCAGGCACCTCTAAATATCGCTGTGCGCTCTCCGTTCAGCGCGCTATCGAATCGATCACAGCCTTAATATCGGCTGCGAGAGCCTCGGCCTTCTCCATGGTCGAGGCTTCGGCATATATACGGATAATCGGCTCAGTGTTTGATTTGCGCAGATGTACCCAGCTGTCGGCAAAATCAATCTTTACACCGTCGATATCGGTGATCTTTTCTGACGCATAGCGGCGTTTCATCTCCTCAAGAATGGCGTCGACATCGATCTGCGGGGTAAGCTCAACCTTGTTTTTGGCTATCTGATAGGCAGGATAGGTTTTCTTGAGCTCCGACACCTTCATGCCGCTCTTTGCGAGCAAGGTGAGGAAGAGGGCTACCCCGACAAGGGCATCGCGGCCATAATGGGCTGCGGGATATATCACCCCACCGTTACCTTCGCCACCAATCACGGCCCCGGTCTGCTTCATCAGGGTCGTGACGTTGACCTCGCCGACGGCCGATGCGCTGTAGCTGCAGCCGTGACGCTCAGTGACATCGCGAAGCGCGCGCGACGAGCTGAGGTTTGAAACGGTTGATCCGGGAGTGTGAGCCAGAATATAGTCGGCAACAGCCACCAGAGTGTATTCCTCCACAAACATCTCGCCGTTTTCCATCACGATAGCCAGACGGTCGACATCAGGATCGACAACGAAGCCCACATCGGCCCGGCCCTCACGCATCAGAGAGGCTATCTGCGTGAGATTTTCGGGAATAGGTTCGGGAGTGTGGGCAAACTTGCCGGTGGCCTCGCAGTTGAGTTCAATAACGTTTTTCACCCCGAGAGCACGCAGCAATCGCGGAATAACGATACCTCCGACAGAATTGACGGCATCGACAGCCACAGTGAAATCAGCGGCAGCAATCGCATCGCGGTCAACGAGCTCAAGCGCCAGCACCTGATCGATATGCCGGCGCGTCCATGTGGTGTCGTTCTCAACGTGGCCCAGATCCATCACGTCGGCAAACTCGAAATCGTCGCTCGCAGCAATGCGGAGCACTTCGGCACCCTCCTCGGCATTGAGAAATTCGCCCTCCTCGTTGAGAAGCTTCAGCGCGTTCCACTGAACCGGATTGTGGCTGGCGGTGATGATAATGCCACCGCAGGCGTTCTCGCCCGTCACGGCAACCTCGGTGGTGGGAGTCGAGGTCAGGCCTATGTTCACAACATCGAAGCCCATTCCGCAAAGGGTTGCTTCGACAAGTTTCTCCACCATCTTACCCGACAGGCGCGCGTCGCGGCCGACGACGATCACATTCGAGGCCTTGGTTGTGGTTTTGCGTATGAATGCAGCGTAAGCGGCGGTGAATTTCACAACATCGACAGGCGACAGTCCTTCGCCTGCGCGGCCGCCGATTGTGCCGCGTATTCCGGAAATTGACTTAATCAGTGACATGACGTGTTTTTAAGTTTTAATCAGTTTATCGGGGTGTCGCCCTCTGCTGTCCAAGGGAACATGGGGCTTTCATAGTATTGAATGTCATAGAGGAACGGTATGACATTGCCGGTCTCCTTGGTCCAGCCATACTGCGACTTGACAACAAGCATCACATGTGCGTCTGAACCCAGATACTTCATCGGCACCTGAATTCCGACTCCGAACTGCGATGACACTGAAAGCTCGAAGTTCTGATAGAGGAAATAGAGAGTGCCGATGCCGTTGGACCCGGTGACATCTTCCTGATTGCCAAGGCCGGCGAGGTCCTTGCCCGTTTCATAGCGTGCAAGATTGTAACGGGTGAAACGGAAATAAACCCTGTTGTTTTTCGCCGGATGCTGGTCGTTGCCCTTTGAGAGCACCTGCATAAACACATTTCCTTCGGCATCCATCTGATAATAGGGCGCGTCGGGGCCCACCTCGAAGCTGCCATCCTCAGGAAAGGTGTCAACCACCCTCTGGTCGCTCAAAAAATAGTTGACATAGTGGTTCTCCTCAGTCAGCAGCTCGGCATAACTCTTGTTTTTGCTGCACGATGCCGTGCCTATTGCCAGCGCCAGTGCTGCTACTGCCGACAGGGCCAGATGCGATAATTTCATTTTCATTTTGTTTCGTTGAGATAGGAATCAAACTGCGGCATAGCCTCAAGCAGACGGCCCACAGCTTCGTCAAGCGATCCGTAGACCTCGCCTCCGGCTGCATTCTCATGACCGCCGCCGTCAAAAAGCTGCTCACACACTTTGTTGACCGGGAAATGGCCCTTTGACCGGGCCGACACCTTGACAAATTCATCTTCGTCCTGCCGCATGAATATGCTCCACATAATGCCGGGCATGCTCAGAGGCTTGTTGACAAGGCCTTCGGTGTCGCCCTTATTGAAACCGAACTCGTTGAGCTCGTTGCGGGTAAGGGTGATAAGCGCGCACTTGTGGGCAGGAAAAAGAATCATCTTTTTATAGAGCGCATATCCGCATATCCTCAGGCGCGATTCTGAGGCTGTGTCGAAAACAAGCTTGTAGAGCATGTCTTTGTCAATGCCCCGCTCAAGCAGATCGGCGATCACCAGATAAAGGCCGGGATCGTTGGAATTATAGGTGAATCCGCCGGTGTCACTCATCATGCCGGTGTAGATACACTCGGCTGCCTGCCTGTCGATCAGCTCGCCGTAGCCAAGCCCGCAAAGCACATTGTAGAGCAGATAGCATGTTGACGACGCCTCGGGAACCGACACCACCACATCGGCAAACATCTCCGGATCGAGATGATGGTCAATGAGCACCTTGCGTGCGCTTGAACTTCCGAGCGGTTCGGCCAGGCGGTCAACCCTCTTTATGGCGTTGAAGTCGAGACAGATTATGAGGTCGGCGGCGCCGAGCAGCTCGGTTGCGAGCTCGGGGCGCTGCGTGGCGATGACAATGTCGTGGATTCCGGGAAGGAAATTGAGAATGCGCGGAGGCATGTCGGGCGTAACAACCCTTGCCTGCTTGCCGAGCTTATGGAGCACCCGCTGCATTGCCAGCGAGGAGCCAATGGCATCGCCGTCGGGCGCGACGTGGCAGATCACCACGATCTCGCGGGAGTTATCGATAAGCTCCTTCACGCGTGAAAGCTGCATGGATGGCGGTAGGGATACGTGCATACACAGGTTTTGTCAATAATGCGCAAAGTTATAAAATTCCGCGGTTATCGCAAAAGGGGGAGACACTGTTTGCAGTTTGAAAAATAATGATTAACTTTGCGGCGCTTTTAAGGCAACCCAGCCACAAGACTCAACGTGTGATGGGAAATTAAGTAACTTAATTTTTAGTAACACAAACCAATCCGAAATGAAAACATTTCAGCTCACCGCCGAGCCCCGTACCGACCTCGGCAAGAAGGCCGCAAAGAGCCTCCGCAAGGAAAACAAGATCCCCGTGGTTCTCAACGGCGGCGAAATCATCGATCTCCCCTACGACAAGCCCCTCAAGCCGGGCGAAAAAGTTGTTGAGATCGGCAATGGCAAGGGCCTGATCACAACCGACCTCGCTGTAACTCAGGAGGCTGTCCGCAAGCTCGTCTACACCCCCGACATCTTCGCTATCGAGCTCGACGTCAACGGCGAAA
>CAZKXM010000055.1:0-8252 GCA_964556785.1 uncultured Bacteroides sp.
CTTCGACACCTTCATGATGACCCCTGACAAGGACTATGGCCAGCTGGTCACCGACCATGTCAGGATGTATCGCCCAGCCCTGCGCGGCGAAGGGTTTGAAATCCGCGGGCCCAAACAGGTGTGTGAGCGTTACGGCATCAGCTCACCCCGCCAGGTTATCGACCTGCTGGCCCTTGAAGGCGATGCGAGCGACAACATTCCCGGCTGCCCCGGTGTGGGCGAGAAGACGGCCCGCAAGCTCATCAACGAATGGGGGTCGGTTGAAAACCTTATCGAGCATGCCTCCGAGCTCAAGGGTGCACTGAAGCTGAAGATATCCAACAATGCCGAGCAGATCCTCTTTTCGAAACACCTTGTGACGATACGCACCGATGTGCCTCTCCCCCGCTGGCTCACCCCCGATGCCCTGATCAGGAAGCCCGAGAATGTCGAGGCGCTGATCGATGTGTATCGCGAGCTGGAGTTCAAAACGTTCATCAACCGCCTCCGCAGCCGTTTTTCGGTAAACATCGACCCTCGGCCCGCTCCGGCAGGCGCCATGGGCTCGCTTTTCGATCTGCCCGACTCATCGCCGGCCGCCTCCGCCCTCGCCCCCGATACCTCTGACAGCGTGTCCTACATCACTGCCGGCTCCCTGGCCGACGCCGGCACGAAGATATCGGAACTCGGCAAGGCCGAGGCCATCGCCATCGCCATCAACGCACCCGGCGAGGAGGCCATGCGCGCACGCATCGAGGGCATTGCCCTCTGCGCTGAAAAATCGCATGCGGTCTACATCCCCTTCCCGCAATCAACCGAGCAACGCCGCCAGCTCGCCGTGATGCTCCAGCCGCTCTTCGAGGGTAAAGCCACCATAGCGAGCCACGACATGAAGCGCGACATGATTCTGCTCCGCCATGAAGGGATCAGTGTTGCCGACAACTATTTCGACACCGCCGTGGCTCACTATCTGATCGATTCCGAAGCCAAACACACCCTGCCGGCGCTGATGGCACGCTATCTCTTCATCGACCCCGTGAGGCTGCCCGAGGACAAGAAATGGTATGCCCCGGTGCGTCCCGCCGAAGCCTGCATGCGCTTCTGCGAGGAGGCCGACATGGTTATGCGCCTTTGGCATCTGCTCCGCATCAACATCGACTCTGAGGGAATGGGCGCCCTGCTCAGCGACATCGAGCTGCCGATGGTGAGGGTGCTCGCCGACATGGAATGGACCGGCGTCAGGATTGCCCCCGACGAGCTCCATGAACTTTCGAAACGCTACACAGCCATGGTCGACGAGATGGAGGAGGAGGCATTCCGCCTTGCCGGCGAACGCTTCAACCTCAGTTCGCCCACACAGGTCGGCGAGATTCTGTTCGGCAAGCTGAACCTTGATCCCAATGCAAAGAAAACCCACAAGGGAGCCTTCTCGACAACCGAGAAAATCCTTGAGAAACATCGGTCAGACCACCCCATTGTCGACCTGATCCTGAAAATCCGCAAGCTCAAGAAGCTCATTGCCACCTATCTCGATGCTCTGCCGGCGCTGATAAACCCCGTTACCCACAAGCTCCACACCACTTACAATCAAACCGTTACAGCAACGGGGCGAATATCGTCGACCAACCCTAACCTGCAGAACATCCCGATCCGCTCCGACGACGGCCGCGAGATTCGCCGGGCATTCATCGCCGATCCGGGCGACCTGTTCATGAGCGCCGACTATTCCCAGATCGAGCTCCGCCTGATTGCCGACCTTAGCGGCGACCCCGACATGGTTGAGGCTTTCCGTTCAGGCGACGACATTCACCGCGCCACTGCCGCCAAGATCTATCACGAAGCGCCCGAGGATGTCACCGAAGATCAGCGGCGAAATGCCAAGACGGCCAATTTCGGCATCATCTACGGCATCTCGGCTTTCGGCCTTAGCGAGCGCCTTGGCATACCCCGGTCAGAGGCCAGAATGCTCATCGACGGATATTTCCGCACTTATCCCCACATCAGCGACTATCTCAAGCAAGCTGTCGAGACGGCCCGCGAGAAAGGCTACGTTGAAACCATCCGCGGCCGCAAGCGCCGCCTCCCCGACATCAATTCGCGCAACGCCGTTGTGAGAGGCTATGCCGAGCGAAACGCTGTCAACGCCCCTCTGCAGGGCTCGGCCGCCGACATCATAAAGATCGCCATGGTAACCATCCACCGTGAGATTGCCCGGCGCGGTCTGCGGTCACGGATGATCATGCAGGTTCACGACGAACTGATTTTCAACGTCGTGCCCGAGGAACTCGCCCAGATGCAGGAACTCGTTGTCAAGTGCATGGAGACAGCTTACAGCAACAAGGTTGACCTGAAGGTGTCGATGGGCACAGGCTCCAACTGGCTGGAGGCCCATTAACGTTTATTTTGACCCGGCTCACGCTCTAACTCAGGGAAAAATCGTAACTTTGCAATTCGTATAATCAACAATTGCAATGAAGATATCCCTACTCTCCACATTTCTGGCATTAGCAGCCCTTCTGCTGCCCGGCCTGGCCGGCGCTGCCGATCTCCGCAAGGAGATCACCACTCCCGGCACCCTTGCGGCGGCGGTGGGAAGCGCCACCGATGCCACCGGGCTGACAGTCAGCGGCCGGATCGACGTGCGCGATCTCGATTTTATAGCCGACAGAATGACGGCACTCACCACACTCGACCTCTCAGCGGCAACCATCTGCCAGTGGAGCGGCAACCGCACTCTGACCGGCCTTACCACCTGCCCCGCCAACGTGCTTCCAGCCATGTCGCTCGCCGGGTGCAAGGCCTCGACCATCGTGCTCCCGAAAAATATCACGGCGATCGCCGAAGGTGCCCTTGCAGGAGCGGCCGTCACCTCAATCGACATCCCCGCCACGGTCACCACGATCGGCCTCGGGGCCTTTGCCGACGCTCCGGCCCTGACAAAGGTCAGCGTGCCTGCGAGCGTGACATCGCCCGGCGAAGGAATGTTCCGCGGATGCACCGCCCTGTCCGCAGTTGTCTACGGACCCGCAGTTGTGCCCGCCTATGCTTTCGACGGATGCACCGCCCTGACAACCGTTCAGCTTCCGGCCTCGCTAACAACGATCGCCAACAGCGCCTTCCGCGGGTGCTCAAGCCTGTCAAACCTCCAGATCAGCCGCCCTGCAAGCTCTCTCAGCTCAATCGGCGACTATGCTTTCTATGGCACCGCCATCAAGGCGCTCGACCTCTCGGAGCAAACGGCGCTCAAGCAGATCGGTGCATGGGCATTCGCCGATTGCCGTCAGCTGACGGAGCTCTTGCTCCCTGCCCGCGTGAATCAGGTTGGCGACGGCGCATTCTTCCACGACTCCGCCCTCGTTTCACTCACGCCCGTCCATCCGGCCGAAGTGGGCGCGGCAACCTTCAAGGGTGCTGAAAAGCTCGACATGCCTCAGATCGGTGGCACCGCATCCGAGAAATGGGGCCCGTATGCATTCTATGGCATGACGTCGCTCACCGATGTCAACCTGCCCGACAATCTCACGTCTATCGGCGACCACGCCTTCGACGGATGCACGTCGCTCAAGCAGCTCAACGGCCCCGGTCTGCGTCAGGTGCCCCAGCTCGGCGAAGAAGTGTGGGGCGATCTTGACAAAAGCAAGGTTGACCTCGGTGTGGCCAACGACATGGTCGATGAGTTCAAAGCCGCTCCGGTGTGGAACGAATTTCACATCCTGGCGAAGACCGATATCGAGTCGGGCATCGCCAACCCCGACTATGGAGTCACTGTCAGGTCGCGCTTCATCGGAACCGTTCTCGAAATCACGTCGGCCGACACCGGCCACAACCTCACGAGGGTTGAAATCTACGACATCGCAGGCCACCTGCTTCACCGGAGCACCCCGCGGGCCGAAACCACAACCATCGAAACCGGCCAGTGGACAAATCCCCTGTTCCTTGTCCGCGCCGAGCTATCCGACGGCACTGTGGCGGCCGCAAAACTCTCACGCTAACAACTACACATCCTCTCTATGGGAAAAAACAAGCTCAGGAAATTCAGCGAGATGGAGCAGATCGAGCGGGTGTTTCAGTTTCCGTTCGGTGTGCTGCGCGACAACGGCGGCTGTCCCCTCAAAGGACAATGGCATAAGGAGGTGTTCGGCAATGCCGGCCCTATTGTGCTCGAGCTCGGGTGTGGCAAAGGCGAATACACCGTCGGGCTTGCCGAGCGATTTCCCGATAAGAATTTCATAGGGATCGACATCAAAGGCGCGCGGATGTGGACCGGAGCCACGATGATGCGCGACAAAGGGCTGCGCAATGTGGCCTTTCTGCGCACATCGATCGAGCTGCTCGACAGTTTCTTCGCTCCCGGCGAAGTGAGCGAGATCTGGGTCACATTCCCTGACCCCCAGATGAAAAAAGCAACCAAACGCCTCACCTCCACCCGTTTCATGGAGCTCTACCGCCGGGTGCTTACCCCCGACGGGCTCGTAAATCTCAAGACCGACAGCCCGTTTCTCTACACCTACACCCGGGCGATGATCGCCCTCAACAGGCTCGAAAAGCTCGCCGACATTCCCGACATCGATGCCGATCCCGACGCACCGCGCCTGCTTACCGACATCCGCACCTACTACGAAAGCCAGTGGCGCGACCGCGGCCTGACAATCAAGTTTCTGTCATGGCATCCCGGAACCGATTCACCGCTCACCGAACCCGATATTGAGATCGAGCCCGACACCTACAGGAGCTTCCATCGCGGACAGCTGCAGATGCCGCAGCTTCTCGACCAATGAAAAGCAACAACTCAAACCATGGACCATTCACCCCTCTACCCTAAACTGATTCTCACCGCACTCGAAACTGTCCGCTATCCGGGCACCGGACGCAACATTGTCGAGAGCGGAATGGTTGAAGACGACATCCGTATCGATGGCCGCAAAGTGAGCTTCTCGCTCATCTTCGACAAACCCACCGATCCGTTCATCCGCAGCCTTGTGAAGGCCGCCGAAGCCGCCATTCACACCCACATAGGCCGCGACATCGATGTGACGGTCAACGTCCACACAAAGGCCATCACGCCGCAGAAGCCCGAGAATCCGCTCCCCGGAGTGAAAAACATTATCGGCATATCGTCGGGCAAAGGGGGTGTGGGTAAATCCACGGTTGCCTCCAATCTCGCCGTGGCACTCGCCCGCGAAGGCTACAAGGTTGGCCTGCTCGACGCCGACATTTTCGGTCCGTCCGTGCCCAAAATGTTTGGAGTGGAAGATGAGCAGCTCTACATCCACAACGTCGACGGCCGCGACAAGATAATTCCCATCGAGCGCTACGGCGTGAAGATTCTCTCGATCGGATTCCTCGTTGACCGCGAAAAAGCAGTGTTGTGGCGCGGCACAATGGCCTCAACAGCCCTGCGCCAGCTCATCACCGATGCCGACTGGGGCGAGCTCGACTATTTCCTGATCGACATGCCTCCCGGCACGTCTGACATCCATCTCACCCTGGTTCAGACTCTCGGAATCACCGGCGTTATCATCGTCACCACCCCTCAGGAAGTGGCTCTTGCCGATGCTCGCAAAGGCATATCGATGTTTGCCGACGATAAGGTGAACGTGCCTATCCTCGGTCTGGTTGAAAACATGGCCTGGTTCACCCCCGAGGCCCATCCTGAGGAACGTTACTACATTTTTGGCCGCGAAGGGGGAGTGAAACTCGCCGACAAACTCGGGGTCAAGCTCCTTGCCCAGATTCCTATGGTGGGATCGATCTGCGAGGGTGGCGACAACGGATGCCCCATTGCCGCGGGCGACACCATCACAGGCCATGCGTTCATGCACCTCGCCCACGAGGTTATCGATGCTGTCGACACTCGCAACCGCCTGCAGCCACCCACAACCAAAGTCGATGTAACCAACAGCAATCCTCACCAACACTAACGCCTGATAATGTCACTTTCGAAACATCTGCCCGTCGCATTGCTGATGACGGTGGTTGCAGCCCTCAACTGCACCGCCGCAATCCCTACCGGCTACTATCAGTCGCTCAACGGAATCGAACAGCCCCAGCAGCTCAAGACCGCCGTCTACACCATCGTCAATCCCCACACCACCCCCGCCGCTAACGGATATTCGGCTTACTACACCTCGCTCAGCCGCCTGTTTCTGCAGACCGACGTCTATCCCGACGGCTCCAACCGCTGGTGGGACATGTATAGCGGCGTGCCTCACTATGCTCCCTCATTCTCAGGCCTCAACCGCGAGCACTCGTTTCCCAAAAGCTGGTGGGGCGGCCTGACCAACATCCCTCCTTATGTCGACCTCAACCATCTTTATCCCTCTGAAGCGGTTGCCAATCAACACAAGAGCAACTATCCGCTCGGTGTTGTCAACATGGCCGAGTCGGTTGACTTCAACAACGGTTACTCCAAAATCGGCTATGCCGAACCGGGTCTTGGAGGTGGAGCGAAGTATGTGTTCGAGCCGGCCGATGAGTACAAGGGCGATTTCGCACGCACTTACTTCTACATGGTGACCTGCTACCAGAATCTCACATGGAACACCAACTACATGTTCATGCTCCAGCAGAACACATGGCCAACCCTCAAGCCGTGGGCCTACGAGATGCTCCTCGAATGGAGCCACAACGACCCCGTGAGCCAGAAAGAGATTGACCGAAACGAGGCTGTCTACGCCATTCAGAACAACCGCAATCCATTCATCGACCTGCCCGGACTTGAAGACTATATCTGGGGCGACAAACAGGGTCTCACCTACTATCTCCCCACGAGCCCCGGCCAGCCCGATGGCGATCCCCAGCTTTTCTCGCCGGTCGACGGCATGGCTCTCGATTTCGGTCAGTGCGCCGTCGGCAACAGCGTGGTGCGCCACCTGCTCTTCCTGGGCGAGAACCTCAAGGGCAATATTTCGGTGGTGGTGGCACGCGACGGTGACACCGACCATCGCTCGATGTTCACGGCCGAAAACCGTACAATCTCAGCTGAGCTCGTCAACTCGTCGGCAGGCTATTATCTGGCGCTGACCTACAAACCCACATCGGCCGGCACCCACCGTGCCAACCTGACGGTGTTTGATGTTACGGGCTGGAACGGCGGCTCACTCAACGTTCAGCTGATTGGCGAAGGCCTTCAGGCCCCCTCCCTCAAGCAGATCAAGGCTCTCCCGGCAAGCGATGTCACATCTGAGTCGTATGTTGCCAACTGGGAGGTTCCGGCAGGCGATGTGGTCGACTACTACATCGTTAACCGCACACGCTACATCGACGGCTCCTATGTTGTTGACCGCCTTGAGGCTGAAAGCAACTCGCTCCTTATCTCCGATTTCAACCCCGCGGTCTACGATTCATACACCGTTCAGAGTGTGCGTCTGGGCTACGAATCGGTTCCCTCAAACGCCATTGTGGTCTCCGGAGCGGCAATCGAGGGTGTGGATGCCGGTCAGCCTCTGGCCGTCGAGATTGTCGACCGCACCGTGCGCTTCATCTGCGCAGAGCCGCAGCAGAATGTTTGCATCTACGATATCGCCGGCCGCCTCCACAGCGTCATCCCCGAAATCAGCCGCAACTCGTCGCTGACACTTCCTGCCGGTGTATACTTCGTCGTTACCGACAGCCACACCTCTCCCGTCAAAATCCTCATCCGTTAATTTCACTCTGCAATCCCCACACAGTCAAATATGGAAAAGAAGTTCAAACGAACACTCGTCACAACAGCTCTCCCCTATGCTAACGGGCCCGTGCATATCGGTCATCTTGCCGGTGTCTACGTCCCTGCCGACATCTACGTGCGCTATCTTCGTCTGAAAGGCGAGGATGTGATAATGATCGGCGGCAGCGATGAACACGGTGTGCCCATCACCCTGCGCGCCCGCAAGGAGGGCATCACTCCGCAGCAGGTTGTCGACCGTTATCATGCCATCATTCGCGACAGCATGAAGGAGCTCGGAGTGTCGTTTGACATCTATTCGCGAACCACATCCGACATCCATCGCCAGACGGCATCCGAATTCTTCAGCCACCTGCTCGAGAATGATCAGTTCACCGTCCAGACTTCGCTCCAGCCCTACGACGCCACCGCAGGCGAATTTCTCGCCGACCGCTACGTTACCGGCACATGCCCCCGCTGCGGCAACGAGCGTGCCTATGGCGACCAGTGCGAGGCCTGCGGCACTTCGCTCAATGCAACCGACCTGATCAATCCCCGCTCGGCACTGACCGACGCTCCCGTCACCATGAAGGAGACAACCCACTGGTATCTCCCTCTCGACCGCTGG
>CAZKXM010000055.1:8262-13222 GCA_964556785.1 uncultured Bacteroides sp.
CTCGACGGACACAAGGAATGGAAAACCAACGTGTACGGTCAGTGTAAGTCATGGCTCGACCTTGGCCTGCAGCCACGCGCCGTGAGCCGCGACCTTAACTGGGGCGTGCCGGTGCCGGTGGAGGGCGCTGACGGAAAGGTGCTCTACGTGTGGTTTGACGCCCCGATCGGCTATATCTCCAACACCAAGGAACTTCTGCCCGACAGCTGGGAAACCTACTGGAAGGATCCCGAAACAAGGATTATCAACTTCATCGGCAAGGACAACATTGTGTTCCACTGCATCGTGTTCCCCGCCATGCTGATGGCCTACGGCGACGGATTCCAGCTCCCCGACAACGTTCCGGCCAACGAGTTCCTGAACCTTGAGGGTGACAAGATCTCAACCTCGCGCAACTGGGCCGTGTGGCTCCACGAATATCTGGCCGACTTCCCCGGCAAGCAGGACGTGCTCCGCTACGTGCTGACGGCCAATGCCCCTGAAACGAAGGACAACGACTTCACATGGGCCGATTTCCAGGCCCGCAACAACAACGAGCTCGTGGCTGTGTTGGGCAATTTTGTCAACCGTGCCATGGTGCTCACCCACAAATATTTTGAAGGCCGTGTGCCCGCCGCCGGCGAGCCCGGCGAGCGTGAGCAGGCGCTGGCTGCCGAAGTGGCTCAGGTCAAGGAACGGCTCTCTGATGCTCTTGATCATTTCCACTTCCGCGAAGCTCTCAAGGAAGCGATGGAGATTGCACGCCTCGGCAACCGCTACCTTCAGGAAACCGAGCCCTGGAAACTTGCCAAGACCGACCTCGCAGCTACCGCGACGGTGCTCAACACCGCCCTGCAGCTCTGCGCCAACCTTGCCGTGGCCACCGAGCCTTTCCTGCCTTTCTCGGCACGCCGTCTGGCCGACATGCTCCGCATGCCTGAGCAACTCTCGTGGGACATGCTCGGATCATTCTCTCTCATCGCGCCCGGCACCGAACTCGCCGAGCCCACGCTGCTCTTCGAGAAGATTGACGACGAAGCGATCGCCGCTCAGCTCAAAAAGCTTGCCGACACTAAGGAGAGCAACCGCCTGGCAGCATGGCGCCCCGAGCCGCAGGCCGAGGATGTTGACTTCGACACGTTCATGAAGGCTGATCTCCGCGTGGGCACGGTGCTCGAATGCGAGAAGGTGCCTAAAGCCGACAAACTCCTTCGCTTCCTCATTGACGACGGCATGGAAAAACGCACCATCGTGAGCGGTATCGCCAAATTCTATAAGCCCGAGGAGCTCGTTGGCCGTCAGGTTGTGTTCATCGCCAACCTTCCCCCGCGTAAGCTCAAGGGAATCACCTCACAGGGCATGATTCTCTCGGCTGAGAACTCCGACGGATCTCTCTCGCTCATCACAACCTCAGCGCCTGTTGCTCCCGGCGCTCAAGTGAAATAGCCCCTCCCCTTCAATCCGATAGCCTTATGTCTACGCCTGAAAAGCCGCGAATACTGCTGATCTACACCGGTGGCACGATCGGTATGATCGAAGACCCCGAAACCGGCTCGCTGAAGCCTTTCGACTTCACCCATCTGATCGACAATGTGCCGAAAATTAAGATGCTCGACTACGACATCGATAATCTTCAGTTCAATCCGCCGATCGATTCCAGCAACATGGATCCGGGCCACTGGAAACAGATTGCCCACGCGATTGAAGACAACTACGACGACTACGACGGTTTCGTGGTGCTCCACGGAACCGACACCATGGCCTACACAGCTTCGGCCCTGTCGTTCATGCTCCGTAACCTTGCCAAACCGGTGATCATCACCGGCTCGCAGCTCCCCATCGGCGAGGTGCGCACCGACGGCGAGGAGAACCTCATTACTGCCATCCAGATTGCAGCCACACGCGCCCCCGAGGGCGGACCGATGGTGCAGGAGGTGGCTATCCTGTTTGAAAACTATCTCTGGCGCGGCAACCGCTCGACAAAGATGAGCGCCGACAATTTCAATGCCTTCCAGAGCAACAACTATCCACCGCTGGCCCGCATTGGCCTCGACATCCATTTCAACCGCGAGACTCTGCTCAGGCCCGCCTCCGACGAGCCTCTGAGGGTTGACTATGGCCTCGACCCGGCCGTGATGATCGTCGACCTCCATCCCGGGTTGACGCCCGCAACCCTCGACTATCTCATTGCAGCGCCCGGCATCAAGGGTGTGCTTCTGCGTACGTATGGCGCCGGTAACGGTCCTACCGACAAGTGGTTCACCGAAACGCTGCGACGTGCTGTCGACCGCGGAATGGTGGTGGTCAACGTCACCCAGTGTGTCAACGGCGGAGTGCAGTGCAAGCTCTACGCCACCGGCGCGGGTCTTGCATCGGCGGGAGTAACGTCAGGCCACGATCTCACCACCGAGGCCGCGCTGACGAAGATGATGCATCTTTTCGGCATCGGCCTAACGCCCGACCAGGTGCGTCAGGGCATTGAGCGCGACCTCTGCGGCGAAATCACTCTCAAGCCGCTGTCGAAGTAATCACAGCTGCCGACATTACACATCAAACCCCGTCATGGCCAATCGGCGCCGAGACGGGGTTTGACGCATATATCGTCAGTCTTCCGGGCGGATGATGGTGAAATTCACCGAGCCATAGGTGCGGTGCGACGCAAAACCGGGAAGCGAAGTAAAGTCATGGTTGCGCGAATGCTCGATAATGATCAGGCCGCCGGGCTTCACGAGATTTGCATTGAGAATAAGCCCGGGTATCTCGGCAAAGCGGGGATGATCATAGGGAGGATCGGCGAAAATCAGGTCAAACTGGCGGGGCTGCGCCGCCGAAAGATACTTGAACACATCGCCGCGCACGAGCCTCAGCCTGTCGGTGCATCCGAGCTCGCGGGCCACCTTGCTGATGAAATTGAACTGGGTCGACGTCTTTTCAACCGCCGTCACCGAAGCCGCGCCGCGCGACAGAAGCTCAAACGTGATGGCACCCGTGCCGGCAAACAGATCGAGCGCCGCTATTCCTTCAATGTCGATCATGTTCTCGATCACGTTGAACAGGTTTTCGCGCGCGAAGTCGGTGGTGGGTCGCGCCGTGATATTTGTGGGGACGCTGAAACGGCGGCGTCCGTATTGGCCGCGTATTATTCGCATAACGGAAGTAGGATCAAGTCAAATGGAGCACGCATGGCATCGTGGCCGGCCCTGAACATCACCGATGGAAATATCACCGGCATAACTCCGGGCGTGAGCGGGCGCAACAACGCTGTCACGGCCTCACGCAGCTGCTGATAGCCGGCAAGCAGGATCTCGGCTTCGTCACCCATCCCGAGCCCACGCCGCATGGCAAGGATGAAATAGGCTGTATCGTCGGCCGTCGGGGTGATAAACGTGTTGGCCGCCACCAGCTGCCCGCGGCGCGTGGCGACAATGTCGGTCGCACCATCGCGCACGTTCGCATACAGTCGGCTCTGATTGCCGCGCGACGCCATCGAAAGGAAGTAGCGGCACAGGGGCGACAGATGGTGGATCAGCTTCACGTTGAAGAACGTTCGCCGCAGAAATGGCACAATCTCATCGGCAACTCCTGCCATGATAGACACTCCCGGCATGCCTGTCGGGCTTAGAAACGTGTCGACCGGATTTTCGGCAACGAAATCCGGAAAGGTTGCTGTGAAAATCGCCTCACTGGCGCTTATGGCCTCATCATCGGCTGCGGCATCAAGCCCTCGCGGCAAAATCACGAACCGCGGAGTTTCAATCACACAGGCAGTGCTTGAAAAGTCACTCAGCAGCAACGGATTGTCGTAAACACAGGCTTCAAGCGCCTTCAGCGGCGTTGCCGAAGCCTTGTCGAGCATCAGCGAGTAGACCTGCAGCGAGCCCTCGCTCAGCGGCGAATAGAGGGTAACGTCGAGGCGATCGGGGCCCAGACGCATTCCCAGTCGATACCGGCTCGGATTGTCAATCAAATCAGCTGTGAGTGCCATAACAGTGCAAATATACGAAAAAGAGCTAATAATCGCCAATCTCACCGCCCTGGCCTATCTCGGCTTTCCGCCGAGCCATGCCTTCCGCTCAGGCTCGCTCATGCGCTCTATGGCGTAGCGCAGTGCTGTGCGCGGCATCCGGTCGAAGTTTCTTTCAAGATATGCTGTGAGTGTCGGCTCGCTGCGTTTGCCCACCTCTCGGAGCATCCAGCCGACAGCTTTGTGAATCAGGTCGTGAGGATGGCCGAGAAGCATGTCGGCGATCTCTGTCGTCGCATCATATATGCCGTTTCTGATAAAATCGCTCGTGGCCACGATCGCTATCCGCTGCTCCCACAGATCGGCGCTCGCGGCAAGCCTCACAAGAACGGAATAATCGAAAGGCTCCTCCAACCGGAGATATGCGCCGAGAATATAGCCTGCCGAGAGGTCAACAAGATCCCAGTTGTTGATGCCGCGGGTGTGGGCCAGATAGAATCGGGCAATCTCACTGCGACGCCGCCGCTTGTCGGCGCTGTCGGCTCTCCCGGGCATGCTGAGCTTCATCTGCTCTACGAGTATGAGCAGCCCGGCAAGCCTGATTTCATGCCACGTCGAGTCGAGCAACACACTGATCTGATCGGGCGAAAAGTCGCGGCACACCGTCTTTGCTATCGCGCGCACCTGAGGCACCCGTATGCCGAGAAATCTGTCGCCCTCGCCATACTGCCCGGGACCCGTTTTGAAGAAACGCTGAAGGTGGCGGCTCTGACCGTCGTCAAACATCGCGGTCATCCGCCCGATCAGGGCTTCCGCATGGCTCAGTTCCTTTTTCATCGACCGTTAAATGATTTTACCGCGGCAAATATACTCAAAAAAACTCCTTTACCCGAAAACCCACCGCCCTATGACAGAAGGAGACCGCCTGAGCTCTCAGACGGCCTCCTCTCGCGTTAAATAAAGGTTTATCCGGGTTATTTGATCATTACTTTGCGGCCGGCGATGATGTAGAGGCCG
>CAZKXM010000056.1:0-13093 GCA_964556785.1 uncultured Bacteroides sp.
TGTTAAGGGTTCGTAAGTCCATTTACGAGTCATTTATGTTGTTCTTTTTTTATTTTCAGGTCACGGGCGGAACGCTGAGGCCGGCATGCCCCGGAGTCCCGGTGGGTTGAGGAGAAGAGAGCCGACGGCTCGACACCGTCAGAAAAATATGGATACACATCGCTCCACCGTCGTTTCCCGACAGGCGAAGCAACTGACTGCGCGGGTATTAGGGTTTCTCCGGGTAATGATCGAGGAGAGCCGGATGGAAACAGGCAAAATCATGCCAAACTATACCCAATTGCAAAATTAAATGAATTTTCTCTGTTTTCCCAACCTGTTAATATAATTTAGCAGAAAAACAGGTTGGCTGAGCGCCGTGCGACGGCGCCCTGTGTCAGAGGCGGTCAAAACAGTCGTAATGCACGGCATGGTGCTCGGAGACACACTCGGTGGCCGTGTGGTCGACAATCAGATGTCGCGTGGCCAGCTCGGAGATGATCGACATTTCATGGCTGACCATCACGATCGTGGTCGAGCCCTTGAGCGACGCAAGAATCTCACGAAGGCGCCCGGTGAAATGACGGTCGAGATAGCTCAGGGGCTCATCGAGCACAAGCACCCGCGGCTGCGGGGCCAAAGCGCGGCCGAACAACGCCCGCTGAAGCTGTCCGCCCGACAGGCGTCCGATGGGCTGACGGGCATGGCTGCCGAGATCGACAAGCTCAATCATCTGCCGGACACGCTGCCGCTTCTCATTCGCCGACAAACCGCTGAGGCCCAACAGGCCTGACGCCACAACATCTTCCACCGTCACGGGGAAGCGGGAATCGATCGAGTGTTTCTGCGGCAGGTAGCCTATGGAGAGATTGCCGTCGGGCGTGTTGTAGGTCACGGTGCCATGAGTGGGAGCGAGCAGCTTGAGCATGATGCGCAGCAGGGTTGTCTTCCCTCCTCCGTTGGGTCCGGTAACGGCTAAGAAATCGCCGACATTGACTGAGAGGTCGACCGTGGAAAGCACCCGCCGGTCTTCCCACACCATCTCCACACGGTCAAGCGTTATCAGGGCATCAGTCTTCATCGGCAAGTTCGTGTGCCACCTCGGCGAGCTCGTCGAGCCAGCCGGCTGTCATAGGCGCAATTTCAACCTGTTTCACACTGACCACATCGCCCACAATATCGGTGTGGCGGCTGTCGTGACCGCGCTCGGTCACCATCACCCGCGCTCCACTGGCCGCAGCGGCATCAAGGCGCCGACGCAGCTCGGGAATGGAAAGCTCCTTGTGCTCGTGGCCCCCCACAACAATCTGCTCAAGGCCATAGTCGCGAGCAAAATACGTAAGCGACGGGTGCCAAACCAGAAACGCTGCACCCTTCTTGGGTTCGAGCATCTTCGTCACTTCCCGGTCAAGCGAGTCGAGGCGCTGGTCGAGACTGCGGTAGTTTTCTTCAAACATGGCTTTGTTGGCCGGATCGACAGCAATCATGGCGTCAAGCAAGTTGCGCGCAATCACCCTCGAGTTTTTCACCGACACCCAGGTGTGGGGATCGGCATGGCCGTGCCCATGAGTTCCTTCAACGGTTGCTATTCTCTGCGAGCTGTCGAAAAGGCGCATGCCCGGGTTTATATCAGCCATGCGCTCTGCCAGCCGCTCCTCAAAGCCGATGTTGCCCATCTTCATGAAAGCCAAGCTCCGGGCGGCAGCCTTCAGATCGCTCATCGACGGCTCGTAGTTCTCGGGATCAGAGTCGGCTCCGAGCAGCGACCTCACCTCGTAACCGGGCCCGGCAATCTGCTCCAGCAGATACTTCTGGGGCGGAATGCTGACGGTCACCACCGGCTTCCCGCTACCCGACCCGCCATGGCAGGCCGACAGAATCAGCGTCATCACAATGACCGGCAACAGTGTTGAAATGTAACGGAGCGGTGTCATATTCATCAGCAAAATTAGTGAATTTTTCCGTTAAACCAAACCGGTTGACCCGCCCCCGGCACATGAAAAAAAGCCCCGGTTTCAGTTTTTAATCGATGAATAATTGCAAAAATTCTATCAATTCGTCAACATTTAAGCAGATAATCCAAAAAATTCCATTATCTTTGCAATGCAAAACATAAAACCTAAAATCTTAAACCTATGCGTCGTCAGCATTTCGACAAACTCGACCTTAAAATCCTTAACATGCTTTCAAGCAATGCCCGCAAACCGTTCCTCGAAATCGCGAGAGAGTGCAACGTTTCGGGCGCAGCCATCCACCAGCGAATCCAGAAACTGTTAAGCGCAGGGATAATCAAGGGCTTCGAGAGCATTATCAGCCCCGATGCGCTGGGCTATGACACCTGTGCCTATATAGGCTTCTTCCTGAGCGATCCTTCGCGCTTCCCCGATGCCGTAGAGGCATTGAAGAAGATTCCCGAAATCGTTGAGTGTCACTACACCACCGGTAAATACGACATTTTCATCAAGGTTTACACCCGAAGCAACGAGGGCCTGCTTCAGTTCATCCAGAACCGCCTGCAGCCCATAGGCATCGGCCGCACCGAGACCATCATCTCATTCAAGGAAGAATTCCGCCGCCAGGTGCCTATCATCTCCGAAGACTGACCGAGAAAACACACCCCGCTCCTTTTTTGCACATTCCATCACACTGACGCACAGCTTCAACGTGGCTACTTCCACGCAGCTGCGCGTCAGCTTTTTGTTCATTCTGGAATTATTGCTTACCTTTGCGTCTTTCAAAATCCACATTGAATCTACACACTCTATGTTACGTTCTATAGGCAAAGCCCTGCTGGTAATGGTGATGATATGCGTGGCTGTTCCCGGAGCGCTCGGCGCCGCCAAGGGCGAAAAAGCCCTCGGTCTCCGCGCTGGCTACAACGGCCGCAACACCAGCGGCCTGGCGGGCATAATGTTTCAATACGCTTTTTCAAGCCACTTCAGGATTGCGCCTAATGCCGACTACGTGTTCCGCCACGACGGCACTGATGCCTTTTCGGTCAGCATCAACACCCACTATCCCCTCTACTTCGGAAGCTACCGCCGGTTTGACGTCTATCCTTTGGCCGGTGTGAACTTCATCTCGTGGAACCACCGCATTAACAACTCTGACGGAATCGACACAAGCAGCCGCACCTCAGATCTGGGTCTGAACATTGGCGGCGGCATGGAGTTCTACTGCACCCCGACACTGAAAATCTGCTTTGAAGGCAAATTCAACTGGGTGAAGAACTACAACAGCGGAGTGTTCAACCTCGGAATCGCCTATGTGTTCTGAACAGGCGCCTCTTATTTCTGTCATCATTCCGGCGTTTAACGCCTCACCGACCCTGACCGACGCGATTGAATCGGTGCTCGCTCAGGATTTCAGTGACTTCGAGATAATTGTGGTTAACGACGGGTCGGCCGACGCTTCGTCGCAGCTCGCCCGCGACATGTCGACGCGAGCCAATGGAAAGCTAAGGGTAATCGATCTGCCTGAAAACCGTGGCAGCGCCGTTGCCTGGCAGACGGGAGTGGACAATGCACGCGGTCGTTACGTTACGAAGCTCGACGCCGACGACACTCTCCCACCGCGGGCTCTCGGCCTGCTGGCCGAAGGCACCAAGAGCAATGCGCGGGTTGTGAGAGGCATGTATCACCGCATGGTTAACGAAAAGCCCGAGCTGTTTGGACCCGACCCGGCCCGAACAAACCTCAACGACATGCCGATATGTGTCGACTACTTTTCTCTCTGCGGCAAGCTGATTGACCGTTCGCTGCTCACCGGGGAGGATATCAGGGCTTACCCCAAACTCGATTGCTGGGAAGACCTCGGAGTGGTGGCACGCGTGGCAGCGCTCGAACCCCTCACGGTGACGATCCCCGAGGTTGTCTACAACTACTGGGTTGCACCCAAAGGAATGTCGCTGAGCACCTGCGACAGGTCAAGGCTGCTTTCAAACCATATCGGTATAGCCCGCGAGATCGACAGATGGATGCAGCAGCGGGGCCTTGCCGACACGTATGCCGAGTTTCTGACCCACCTAAAATTTGCCGCCAAGGTGAAATTTGTCCGCGGCCGTCACAGAAGGATTCGCGAGTGGCAGACAACCTTTCCAGAAGTCAACAGCCACATTATGAGATTGCGCCATGTGCCGTTGATCTACCGGCTGATGTTTTCGGCAGTCGCCCTCCTGCCGGCACGCCTCACCCAGACCGTTGCCGACGCGTTTGACCGCTGAGAGCCATCACCCACTCCTTTATCATACAGCGAAGGCGCCGCTGCCGTCAACCGGCCGGGCGCCTTCGTTTTACAGTTGGTTCGGATCAGATACCGAGATCCTTCTTCACAGCCTCGATCTTAGCCGCAGCAGTTGCGTTGGCATCGTTGTAGTCGGCAGCTGTAGCCATCGGAGCCTTCGCTTCGATATAGAACTTGATCTTGGGCTCAGTGCCCGAGGGGCGGATTGAAACCTTAGTGTTGTCGGCAGTAAAGTATTGAAGCACATTTGAATGTGTGGGCATATCCATTTTCTCCACATTTCCTGTCTTAACATCCTTGCAGGTGAGTGTGGCATAATCCTTTATCACCACAACCTCGCTGCCGCCGAGCTCCTTGGGGGGATTCTCGCGGAAACCCTTCATCATGGCCTGAATCTCGTCGGCACCGGTCTTGCCGGGACGCACAACCGAAATTCCCACCTCATGGCTGAATCCGTTCTTGATGTAGATGTCCTGAAGCAGGCCCTGGAAGTCCATTCCCTTGTCCTTGGCCCATGCACAAGCCTCGGCCATCAGCGAGATAGCGCTCACGGCATCCTTGTCGCGGCAGAATGTCTCGGCAAGGAATCCGTAGCTTTCCTCACCGCCGCCAATGTAGCGGAGGGTCTGCTCGTTGTTGCGGATCACGTCGGCAATCCACTTGAAGCCCGTGTAGCAGTCAAACATCTTCACTCCGGCATTATCGGCGATCGACTTGATTGTCTCGGTTGTGACGATAGTCTTGACAACATACTCGTTGCCGGTCATGCGGCCGAGTTCGACATTGCGGGTGATGATGTAATAGAGCAGGATCATCACGATCTGGTTGCCGTTGAGAAGCACGTATTCGCCGTTGTTGTCGCGGATCACGCAGCCTATACGGTCGGCATCGGGGTCAGAAGCCATCACGATATCGGCGTTGACCTCCTTAGCCTTGGCGATCGCCATTGCCATTGCCGACGGCACCTCGGGGTTGGGCGACTCCACTGTGGGGAAGTTGCCTGAGGGCACATCCTGCTCGGGCACATTGATGATGTTGGTGAAGCCGTAGTTGCGCAGGCTCTCCGGAATGAGCTTCACGCCGGTGCCGTGGATCGGGGTGTAGACAATCTTCAGATCAGAGAATTTCTTCACCACATCGGGGCTGAGCTGCAGTCCCTTGATGTCGGCCAGGAACGCCTTGTCGACCTCCGGGCCTACAATCTGAATCAGATCCTTGTTGCCCTCGAAACGGATCTCGCTCACGCTTTTAATACGGTTCACGTGATCGATAATATTGACATCGTGAGGCGCGATGATCTGCGCTCCATCCTCCCAATAGGCCTTGTAGCCGTTATATTCCTTGGGATTGTGGCTCGCAGTGATGTTCACACCGCTCTGGCAGCCGAAGTGGCGAATGGCAAACGAGAGCTCGGGTGTGGGCCGGAAACCGTCGAAAAGATAAACCTTGATACCGTTTGCCGAGAAGATATCGGCTACGATTTCGGCAAACTTGCGGCTGTTGTTGCGCACATCGTGGCCAACAGCCACACTGATCTGAGGCAGATCCTTGAAATTTTCTTTCAGATAGTTGGCAAGGCCCTGTGTGGCCGCGCCGACAGTGTAGATGTTCATTCGGTTTGAGCCGGCGCCCATAATTCCGCGCAGGCCGCCAGTGCCGAACTCAAGATCTTTATAGAATGAGTCGATCAGCTCGGTTTTGTCGTCGGCATCGAGCATACGCTGAACCTCGCCTCGGGTTTCAGCATCATATTGATCACTGAGCCACAGCTTGGCTTTGGCAGTGACTTCTGTAAGGAGATTGTCGTTTTCCATCGATATGTTTTGAGAGTTTGTTTAATTTCAATAGTGTCAGCAGGTGCGCCGGCTGGTTAGCGCAGACGGTCGTAAGAGCGAAGGAGCTTGATGTCGCGCCTTATTCCTACAAGAGCAAGCAGGTTGAAAATGAGCGACACAAGTGCGAAGGCTGAAGCCCATCCCCACTCTATCACACCCACTGTGGCGCGATCACACAGAATATAGACTGTGATACCAACCGTGACGAGCGACATCAGCACGCCTAACATGGCTTCGCTGCGCTGTGTGGCCGGATTCATGAAGCTGAACAGACCGAGCAGCTGCATCAGCGCCGCAAGTCCCGCAGGAATGATTAGCCCGACAAAATCGAACGATTTAAGATTTGCCACTTCCTGGCCCGGAAGTTCCAGACGCCCGAAAGGAAGGACGATGAAAGCCACCATGCATCCTAATGCAAGGAACAGCCATAGGTTTTGAATCCGTTGGATCTGCATAATAAAAAAGTTTTTTCAGTTGACGCGTGAATTGATATATTCACAAAGATATATATTTTGAACGTTTTTTTATCCTTATGGTTTTATTATTTATAGCTAAATTTGTAAAAAATAATATCACATGGAATCTCAGCGTCCCTTAATCTTCATCAGTAACGACGACAGCGTGGAAGCCCCCGGCCTCTACCAGCTCATTGAGGCCGTGCGTCATCTCGGCCGGGTGATAGCAGTGGCCCCTGCACAGCCTCATTCGGGAATGTCGTCGGCAATCACTGTCAACGCGCCCCTGCGCATCAATCCGATCAAGGAGTCGGCCGACGTGTCGGTCTATTCTGTGAGCGGCACTCCGGTTGATTGCGTCAAGCTCGGCCTCCATGCCCTGACCGACCGCAAGCCCGACCTGATGCTGTCGGGCATCAATCACGGCTCCAACTCAGGAAACTCAGTAATTTACAGCGGCACAATGGGCGCCGCCATGGAGGCCTGCATGGTGGGGATTCCGGCCATCGGCTATTCTCTGCTACATCATAGCATCGAGGCCGACTTTTCACAGACAATTCCATTCGTCAAGGATATCAGCGCGCGGGTTCTGAACAGCGGTTTGCCTGAGGGAATCTGCCTCAACGTCAACTTCCCTTCAAAGTGCGAGATTCTCGGCGCAAAGGTGGTCAGGGCTGCCCGCGGTCACTGGACCGAGGAATTCGAGAAATATCTCGACCCTCACGGAAAGCCGTTCTACTGGCTTACCGGCAAGTTCAAGAATCTTGAGCCTGACAATCCCGACACCGACGAGTACTGGCTCAACCGTCACTATGCAAGCATTGTACCTGTCAGGGCCGACCAGACGGCCAACGACATGATAGCTCCCATAGCCTCCCTGCTCGGCTGACCGGGCTTTCGGAGGCAACGGAGCCGACAAGGGCCGCCGCGACACGCTGTGTGTCGGGGCGGCCCTTGCGGTTTTGTTGATCGAGCTCCTTATGATCAGGCCTCGAGCATCTTGTTGATGCGCTCGCGCAGAGCCTCTTTTGACTGACCGCCAACGGTGCGCAGATCGCTCAGAGCCTTGCCGTCCTTGAAGAAGAGCACGGTGGGAAGCGACATGATGCGATACTCGGTTGAGAGATCGCCCTGCTCGTCAACATTATACTTGCCGATCACAGCCTTCTCGGCAAACTCTTCGGCGAGTTCGTCGACTGCGGGAGCCATAGCCTTGCAGGGGCCGCACCATGTTGCCCAGCAGTCAATCATGACCGGTTTGCCTGACTCGATGATTTGCTTAACGTTCTGGTCTGTAAATTCAAATGCCATTTCAGTAATGATTTTAGGGTTATATGAATGGTTATTGTCAGTTAACGGAAAATTGAATGTTCTCCCCTTCAAGAAGCTCCACAAGGCGCCGGTTGATGGGGATTTTGCGCCCGGCCGCCAGCCGCACGCTGCGGTTGATGGCGGGGTCGTAGAGGTTGAGATAGAGATTGCCGAGATCTTTCGCGTTTTCATCGGCGGCGTGATCGGCGAGAACACGGCAGAAATTGTCGGTGGCTTTCTCGCGGGGAAGATTGATGGTGATGGATCTGACAAGCTGTCCCGCAACCTGGCTCATCAACCGGATTGACAGGATGTTGAACCTCAGTTCCGAATCGCGGAACCGCCGCTCATACTTGCCCGTGATGACGATCGGAGTGCCGGGCACACCGAAATTGTGGAAATTGATATAGGTCTGGCCGAACATCATGAATTCCTCCGAGCCGCTGTAGTCCTCAATCTTCAGCCGGCCATACTGGCCGCCGTTTCGCGCCGGCCGCGACACGAAACTCACCACCATTCCTCCCAATGTCACTTCCGAACCCTCAACAGGCTCCATTTCATGGAAGCGCGCCAGCGGAGTGCAGCCGTAGGTGAGGTCCATATAATAATCGTCGAGAGGATGGGCCGAGAGATACATTCCCACCAGGTCGCGCTCCTTCTCGAGCCTTTCGGCACCTACCCACTCGGGCGCGTGCACAATCACGGGGCGTCCTGCCGTCGAGCTCACTGCCGCATCATCGCCAAAGAGCGAGAAAGCCGCATTCTGCGCATCCTGCTGCACGGCCATTCCATAGCGCAGCAGCGACTCCGAAAGGGTTTCGCCCCGCGAGTTGGTTGCGAAATAGTCTTCACGGCGCGCCTCGGTGAAACAGTCGAAGGCTCCCGAAAGAGCAAACGATTCAAACACACGGCGGTTGACAGTTCCGGCAGGCACACGCTCCACAAAATCGTAGATCGACTTGAAGGGACCCCCTTCGTCGCGTACCTTGATGATGGCTCGCACAACAGCCTCGCCTACACCCTTGATTGCTGCAAGGCCGAAGCGGATGTCGCCCTGCTTGTTGACGCCGAACTCAACGAAACTTTCGTTGACATCGGGGCCTTTAACCGGTATGCGCATCTTCTTGCATTCGTCCATGAAGCCGGTGAGCTTGGCCGTGTCGGCAAGGTTGCGGGTGAGCACGGCTGCCATATATTCTGCGGGATAGTTGGCTTTGAGCCATGCTGTCTGGTAGGCCACCCAGCTGTAACAGGTGGCATGACTCTTGTTGAACGCGTAGCTCGCAAACTTCTCCCAGTCGGCCCAGATCTTTGTGAGCACCTTCGGATCATGGCCGTTCTTCTGACCGCCCTCGAGAAACAGCTCCTTAAGGGCGTTCATCTTGTCGATCATCTTCTTTCCCATGGCCTTGCGGAGAGTGTCGCTCTGGCCGCGGGTAAAGTTGGCAAGCAGTCGGCTCAGAAGCATCACCTGCTCCTGATAGACGGTTACACCGTAAGTGTCCTTGAGATACTTCTCCATCTCGGGAATGTCGTAGACAATCGGCGTGCGCCCGTGCTTGCGCGATATAAATTCAGGAATATAGTCCATCGGGCCGGGCCGATAGAGCGCGTTCATGGCAATCAGGTCTTCAAACACCGAAGGCTTCAGCTCGCGCAGATATTTCTGCATTCCGGCCGACTCAAACTGGAATGTGCCGACGGTGCGGCCCTCGCAGTAAAGGTCGTAGGTTTTTTTATCGTCAATAGGGATCGAGTCAATGTCGATCTCCTCGCCGGTGGTGATCCGGATATTGTTGACCGCCTCCTTGATGATCGAGAGGGTCTTGAGCCCGAGGAAGTCCATCTTGATAAGGCCGGTTTCCTCGATCACCTTACCCTCATATTGGGTCACGATGACCTTGTTTTTGGTCTTCGAGTCAGAGTTTTTGTCGATCGCTGTCGACACGGGAACCCAGTCGGTTATGTCGTCGCGACAGATAATCACACCACACGCATGGACGCCGGTGTTCCTCACGTTTCCCTCCAGACGGCGTGCAAAATCGAGAGTCTCCACAACAATCGGATTACGGCTATGGAGCTCGGCCGAAAATTCGGGCACATGCTCGTAACAGTTTGCCAGCGTAGGCTTCAGGGCTTTGCCGTTAACCTCGGGCATGTGGTCGGGCACAAGTTTGGCCAGACGGTCGGTCTCGCTGATGGGCAGCTGCTCAACGCGCCCCACATCCTTGATGGCGCTTTTGGCCGCCATGGTGCCGTAAGTGATGATGTGGGCAACCTTCTCTTCGCCATACTTGTCGGTCACATAGCGCAACACATCCTCGCGGCCGTCGTCGTCGAAATCGATATCGATATCGGGCAGCGAAATACGGTCGGGGTTGAGGAAACGTTCGAAAAGGAGATCGTACTTGATGGGGTCGATCTGCGTTATGCCCAGGCAATAGGCAACGCAGCTGCCGGCAGCCGAACCACGGCCCGGACCGACACTCACGCCAAGTTGCTCACGGGCGGCGGCAATGAAATCCTGCACGATCAGGAAGTAGCCGGGAAAGCCCATGGTTTTCATTATGTGGAGCTCAAACTTTATCCGCTCGTCGAGCTCGGGAGTGAGCGGCAGCCCATAGCGGCGGGCGGCTCCCTCATAGGCGAGTTTCTTGAGATAATCGGCCTCGAATTTAATGCGGTAAAGCTTGTCGTAGCCTCCGAGTTTGTCGATTTTGGCGTGTGCCTCCTCGTCGCTGAGCACCACATTGCCGTTCTCATCGCGGGTAAATTCGTTGAACAGATCTTCTTCGGTTATACGCTGCCTGTACTCCTCCTCGGTTCCGAACTCGGCAGGAATCTCGAAGAATGGCATGATCGGCGCATGGTCAATGCTGTATATTTCGATCTTGTCAAGGATTTCGCGCGTTGTGGCGAGCGCTTCGGGGATATCGGCAAAGAGCTCGTTCATCTCAGCCGTGCTCTTGAGCCACTCCTGCTTGGTGTAGCGCATTCGCTTGGCATCGGTCAGGTTGTTGCCGGTGGCTATGCAGATAAGCCGGTCGTGAGCCTCGGCGTCATCCTCGTTGACAAAATGGACATCGTTTGTGGCAATCAGCTTTATGTCGAGCTTGCGCGCTATCTCGATCAGCACGGGGTTAACCTGTTCCTGCACCGCAAACACCTCGGTGTTTCCTCCCGGCTTGTCGGTCGGGTGGCGCTGGATCTCGATATAATAATCGTCGCCGAAATGCTCCTTGAACCAGCGCGCATGAGCCTCAGCCTCGTCAATACGCCCGGCCTGAATGAGTCGCGGCAACTGTCCGCCGAGGCATGCCGAGGCTACGATCAGCCCTTCGCTGTGTGCGGCAAGCTCCTCGAGATCGGTGCGGGGATGTGAATAAAATCCTTCGGTCCACGCTTTTGACACAAGCTTGACCAGATTGCGGTAACCAGTCTTGTTCTTGGCAAGCACGATGAGATGTCGCCCGGTATCCTTCTTATCCACCGTTTCGTGGAGCGACTTCAGCGCCACATACATCTCACATCCGAAAATCGGTGTGAAGATTCGGCTCCTGGCATCTTCCAGCTCCTTGCGGGCAGCTTCAGCGGCTTCGGCATCACCGGCCTGCTCGGCATCGGCAAGCGCCTTTTTGGCTGCCTTGACAGCCTTGAGATGCGGACCATTGAGCTTGTTGACATAGTTGTGATACTCCTTGATGCCAAACATGTTGCCGTGGTCGGTCACTGCCAGACCCGGCATACCGTCGGCCATAGCTTTCTTCACCAGCCCTTCAATCGAAGCCTGCCCGTCGAGCAGGGAATACTGGGTGTGGACATGGAGATGCACAAAGGGTGTCATGCCGTAAAGTTACGCAATTTTTTTCAACCGCGAGGGGTCACGGCAAGCGGTTTATGGATTTTTGACAATGCAACGACCAGCCGTGCCTGATCATGTGCCGCAAGGCTCCCGTCAATCATATGAACCCCTTCAGGAATGTCCTGATTGTCAGGGGCAGCAATGAGTATGGTTGTTTCCGGGCGATACTGAAGTGTCACAACGCCATCCAGCGCTCCGCGCCGCTCTGCCATCGTTGCAACTGCATCGGCCAGCGCCATGGGGCAGAACGTGCTTCCTGTCGATTGAGCAATCTGCCTCCCGGCGGGTTCGTCAACGCCGCTGAAACTTACGGCCGCTCCAAGCTCCCGCAATGGCGATATAAGACTGGTCAATCCATGGAGATGAATTGCCGCCACTGGCTTAGCTGCCTTTATACGGCTTCCGGAAACGCTGCCGAGGCGCCCTCGACGGTAGTCGTCCATCCTTTTCTCAAGAAAATTGTCGGCCATTACACATGTTGAGTTTAACTGTTAGCGAAAAAAGCGTCCCGCGGCAACTGATCCGCGGGACGCTTCTATTGGATTTCGCGACAAATCAATTGCCGGCGAGCTTAAACATTACGGGGAGAGTGTACCACACGTTGACCGCGTTACCGTTCATCTTACCGGGGATGAACTTGGGCAGGCTCTTGACCACGCGTACGGCCTCACGATCGAGGTCGGGGTCTTTGCCGCGCACCACTTTCACCTCGCCGATGCTACCGGTCTTGGTAACCACGAACTGCACCACAACACGACCCTGGATATTGTTATCGAGTGCCATCTGGGGATACTTGATGTGGTCGCTCAGGTACTTCATCAGCGCTGCGTCGCCACCGGGGAATGTAGGAGGCTGCTCAACGGCGGTAAACACCTTGTTCTCATCAACGGGAGCAGGTTTCTTCTCCTCGACGATAACTTCGTTGACGTGCTCTCTGACAGTCTTGGTGAGGTCGTCGGTACCCTGGTCGAAGTTTGTGCGGCCCACAGCCGTCTCAACTTCCTTGATCTCGTCCTGGCTCTTGATTTCCTCCTTCACCTCTTCGTCGGCAACGAACTTAACTTCGGCCATCTTCACGGTGTTGAGGATCTCCTCGGGCAGGGCTTCGGGCTGCTGCTCTTCCACACGCTGGGGCTCGTCTTCAAGCTCCTCCTCCTCAACGGCCTCCTCGGCAAAGGCGGCAAGCGCCTGCTCGGTGAGATCTTCAGGACGGTCTTCGGCTTTCTGAATCACGGTGTTGACCAGCAGGCCGAGGACAAACAGAAGAGCGATAACAACAACCACAGCAATCATAGCTACGTTGTGACGCTTAACCGAACCGCTGCGGAGCTCATAAGCACCGAAGTCACGGTTTTTGCCTTCAAAGACAATGTCGCGCCATTCTTTTGATGAAAGATCTACATCTTTTG
>CAZKXM010000057.1:0-12554 GCA_964556785.1 uncultured Bacteroides sp.
TGAATCGGGCTTAACTTCATTGCCTGCGGTGTCGACGGGAGCGGGCATATCATCAACGAAAGGCACTACATTGCCAAGGAATTCCATCATGCGGCGCACACCCATATCCTTTTCAGCGCTCACGCAGAACACGGGGTAGATTGAACGGTCAATCAGACCCTTGCGAATGCCTTCACGCATCTCGTCTTCGGTGAGGCTGCCTTTCTCAAAGAATTTTTCCATGAGGGTCTCGTCGTTCTCAGCAGCTGCTTCAACAAGCTTCTGATTGAGTTCGCGTGCGCGGTCGAGCTCCTCGGCGGGAATATCCTCAATCACGGGTGTGCCACCCTCGGGACCCCATGAATATTTCTTCATCAGCAGAACGTCGATCATCGCGTTGAATCCGGGGCCTGTGGAGAGGGGATACTGGATCGCCACGATCTTGTTGCCGAAGTGCTCGCGCATCTGGTCCATCACGTTTTCATAGTCGGCTTTTTCGCCGTCAAGCTGGTTGAGGGCGAAGATCACCGGCTTCTTCTCGCGAGTGGCCGTGCGGAAAATATTCTGTGTGCCAACTTCAACGCCATACTGAGCATTGACGACAATCACACCTGTGTCGGTTACATTGAGGGCTGTGACGGCACTTCCCACAAAGTCATCGCCTCCGGGGCAGTCGATCACATTGAGCTTCTTGTTGAGGAACTCGGCATAGAAAACAGTGGAAAACACCGAGTAGCCATATTCCTTCTCAACGGGGAAGTAATCGCTCACGGTGTTCTTCTGCTCAACTGTACCACGACGTTTTATAACTCCACACTCGAAAAGCATTGCTTCAGCGAGTGTGGTTTTACCCGAGCCTTTGCTACCGAGCAGGGCTATGTTTTTAATCTCGTTTGTCTGATAACTCTTCATGTTATAGAATTTTTGAAAATTTGATGCTATGGTTAAAAATGCAAGCGCAAATTACTTAAAATTCTATTAAATCGACAATATTCCGATATGTTTAGCAACATATTTTCGTCACGAGATTTCTTGCCCTTATAATAGCGGTGGTTTGGATAATTTTGACTAATTTTGCACCACTTTTTTGAAACCGTCACACAGTCGTCAGGCTACCATTACCTAATATTATGAGTGAAGACATTCATCCCATAGTTTCGATCGGAAAAGTTGACATTGACATGTCGAAGCATGCCCCCGAGCCTGATCCCTCAGATCTGCCGCTGCTTCTGACACGCGATCTTGTGCTTTTCCCCGGTGTAGTGTTCCCGATTTCGCTCGGCCGAAAGAATTCCATCAAGGTTGCTGTCGAGGCCCATGAGCGCGGAATACAGATAGGAGTCGTCTGTCAGATCGATGCATCGGTTGAGAATCCCGAAGTGCCTGCCGATATCGCTCCTTACGGTGTGACGGCCATGGTGCTCAATATAATAGATCTTCCTGACGGAACAAGAACTGCGATAGTGCAGGCCATCAGCAAGATCAAGATAGTGGGAGAGGGCGCAGGCCGGGTTATTCCGGGGGTGCCATCGGCCGAGATAAAGATTGTGCGCGACACTCGTCCCCGCAAGTCGGACAAGGAATTTATGGCTCTGTCACAGATCATCAAGGACACCACGCTGAAGATCGTTCGACAGAACACCGAAGGGCCTTCTGACCTGACGGTCAATCTCGAGAATGTCGACAACCCGGTGATGGTGGTCAATATCGTGGCCACTTACACGCCGTTTCCTGTCGAGACAAAGATTGAGATGCTCAAGGTTTCGCGCATTAAGGAACGCGCTTTCCTGCTGATGGGTGAACTGACCCGCAGCGAGCAGATGGCCGACATTATGGAAGGAATCAAACAGCGCACGAGGCAGCGCATCAACGATCATCAGCGCAGTGCATTCCTCCAGCAGCAGATCGAAGCTATCAAGGAGGAGCTTTACGGTGGTGATGACGACGATATTAAGAAAATGCGCGATCGTGGCGCCGAGACGAATTTCCCCGACGATGTCCGCAAAACCTTCGAAAAGGAGGTTGAAAAGCTTGCGCGGCTTAGCCCTCAGAGTCCCGATTATTCGGTGCAGTATTCCTACCTGAACACTCTTCTTGATCTGCCGTGGAACAAGCCGACCGAGCTTAAGAATGATCTTGAAGAGGCCGAGAGCATTCTTGAGAGCGATCATTACGGCCTTGAAAAGGTGAAGGAGCGCATTCTCGAGCAACTTGCCGTTGTGATGCACAATCCCGATGGCCGCTCGCCGATCATCTGTCTGGTTGGCGCACCCGGCGTGGGGAAAACTTCGCTTGGTCAGTCTGTCGCATCGGCCCTCGGTCGAAACTATAAGCGGGTGTCGCTTGGCGGAATGCACGATGAGGCTGAAATCCGCGGTCACCGCCGCACATATATAGGTGCAATGCCGGGCCGGATTATTGATGCCATCAAGCGTGCCGGTTCATCAAACCCGCTGCTGATGCTCGACGAGATCGACAAACTCGGAAAGGATTTCCGCGGCGATCCCTCGGCCGCCCTTCTCGAGGTTCTTGATCCCGAACAGAACAATAAGTTTCACGATAATTACATCGATGTCGACTTCGACCTGTCAAAGGTGATGTTTATTGCAACAGCCAACACCCTCTCAACCGTGCCGCAGCCGCTACTGGACCGCATGGAGATTATCGAGATTCCCGGTTATCTGCTCGAGGAGAAGGTGGAAATTGCGCGTCGGCATCTGCTCCGCCGTGCTCTGGAGGCCAATGCTCTTGAGCCCGGAAGCATCGAATTTGACGATGCGGCCCTGGTGAAGATCATCGAAAACTACACTGCCGAAAGCGGTGTGCGTCAGCTCGAAAAGGTTATCGCATCGGTTATCCGCAAGCTCGTGCTGAGGAAAATGAGAGGACAGGAGGTGCCGAAAACGGTTACTGCCGACGATGTCAGAGAGATGCTCGGAGTTGAGAAATTCACGAGTGACCGTTACGACAATTCAGGCATACCCGGAGTTGCCACCGGCTTGGCATGGACCGCAGTAGGCGGCGAGATCCTGTTTGTCGAGGCATCGGTTGCCGAGGGCAAGGGGGAGAAGCTGACACTGACCGGAAATCTCGGCGATGTGATGAAGGAGTCGGCCATGATTGCCCTTCAGTTTGTAAAAGCCCATGCCAATGAGTTCGGCATCGATCCGAAGCTCTTTGACGATCACACCCTTCACATCCATGTGCCAGAAGGGGCGATACCCAAGGATGGTCCTTCGGCCGGTATCACGATGGCAACCTCAATTATTTCGGCGCTCACCGGCAAGCCGGTCAAACCTCGCCTTGCAATGACAGGTGAGATTACACTGCGCGGAAAGGTTCTGCCTGTTGGAGGAATAAAAGAGAAGATCCTCGCGGCCAAGCGCGCCGGAATAACCGAAATTGTGCTCTGTAAAGAAAACAAGAAGGATATCGACGATATCAAGCCCGACTATCTCGGCGGATTGACCTTCCACTATGTCGATAAAGTGAGCGAGGTTATTTCGATAGCACTCGAAAACTGAATCGACAGAAAAGACAAATCAAACCGCCCGCGCCGTAGGTTTTTATAACCTCCAGTGCGGGCGGCTTGTAATGAAACGGATTCGTCGGGACGGCGGAGAGAGCTAAAAGAGATATTCACTCGTCTCCCGGCTAATCTCGCGGGTGAGAAGAGTAAGAGCTATCAGATCTTGCCCACCAGCTCGATACCCGGCTTCAACGTCTTGGCTCCGGGCTTCCATTTCGCCGGGCAGACCTGGTCGCCGTGCTCGGCCACAAATTGAGCGGCTTCGAGCTTGCGGAGAAGCTCGTCGGCATTCCTGCCGATACCGTTGTCATTGATTTCAAAAATCTTGACTTCACCCTCGGGATTCACCACAACGGTGCCTCGATAGGCAAGAAAGTCGTCAGTGTTCAGAACCCCAAGCGATTCCGAGAGGAATCCTGTCTTGTCGGCCAGCATAGGGAATTTCACTTTGCGGATGCTTTCGCTCGCATCATGCCATGCCTTATGGGTGAACTGGGTGTCGGTGCTCACGGAATAAACCTCGGCACCGAGTTCCTTGAACTTGTCATAATTATCGGCCATATCGACCAATTCGGTCGGACAAACGAAGGTAAAGTCGGCGGGGTAGAAGAAAAGTACAGCCCACTTTCCTTTGAGATCTTCGTTTGAAATGGTCTTGAACTCTCCGTTGACAAATGCGGGGAGAGAAAATTCAGGTAATTTTGTATTTATTATTGTCTTCATGTTTTTCTATCGTTGTTACGGTATTCTAACATTGACATGGAGCCAAAAGTTTCGCATGGCGGTGCTAACTTTCTTCAAAAAATGCTAATTTTGCCATATATGGAAATCAGTAACGGATTGCGGCGCCTTGTGGCCTCGCTCGACACCCGGAAGCATCGCGATGCCGAGGGCCTCTTCAAAGCTGAAGGCACAAAGTGCGTTACCGACACAATCGGTCATTTCGCGCTGCGCCATCTCATTGTCACCCGTCAATGGCTTGACCTTCATCCCGAATTTTCGGAAATGGTGACATGTGTGTGCTCACCGCGCGATCTGGAGCGCATGTCGTCGCTTAAGTCGCCACAGGGAGTGATTGCTGTCTACGAAATTCCTCAGTGCAGGGAAATGGATCTGATTCCAGGAGAGCCGGCTTTAGCTCTCGACACTATTCAGGATCCCGGCAATCTGGGTACGATTATCCGTGTGGCCGACTGGTTCGGGATTCACCGTATTGTGGCGTCGCCCGAAACAGCCGATTGCTTTGCCCCGAAAGTTGTGCAGGCCACCATGGGAGCCATTGGCCGCGTCAGCCTGACTTATGCACCTCTGCCGGAATTCCTGAAAGGGTGTGGCCGGCCCGTTCTCGGCACCTTCCTCAAAGGGGAGAACATCATGGATGCCACTCTGCCCGAGGATGGAATCCTGGTTATCGGCAACGAAGGAAACGGGATTTCGGAACAGGTTGAAAGCCTTGTTAACCGACGCCTCACCATTCCCTCTTATCCACCCGGCGAACCGACGTCAGAGTCGCTCAACGCTGCCGTTGCGGCGGCAATCTCCGTTGCCTTCATGCGCCGCCAAAAACTTGTGTGACACTATGGAAAAAGTAAAGTCAGTGTGGGTCTGCAACTCATGCGGAGCCGAATCTTCAAAATGGGTGGGTCGCTGCCCGGCCTGCGGCGAATGGAACACAATGGTGGAGGAATCCATAAGAGTGAAGGCGGGCAAGGTGCTCAATGCCGCCGTCAGGCGTACGGCAGCTTCGTCGCGCCCGGTTCCGGTTCCTGACATTGAGAATTCAAGCGAGGAAAGGATTGCGATGCCGAGCAAGGAACTCAACAGGGTTCTTGGCGGCGGCCTAGTGGCCGGGTCACTTGTCCTGATAGGTGGTGAACCTGGAATAGGGAAGTCGACACTTGTTTTGCAAAACATTCTCTCGATCAAATCACGCCGTATCCTTTACGTTTCAGGCGAGGAGAGCGCCCGGCAGATCAAGATGCGTGCAGAGCGCATAGGGCGTGCCGCCACAGCCGACAATTGCTTCATCGTCACCGAAACATCGCTCGAAAATATAATGGAGCATGTGGCCAATATCAAGCCAGGCCTGCTCATTGTCGACTCGATCCAGACAATCGCCTCCGATTCCATAGAATCAGCTCCCGGATCGGTGAGTCAGGTGAGGGAGTGTGCCGCCAGGCTGTTGCGATATGCCAAGGAATCCGGGGTGCCTGTTCTGTTGATCGGTCACATCACGAAGGAGGGGAGTCTGGCAGGACCGAAAGTGCTTGAACACATAGTTGATGCCGTGCTTCAGTTTGAGGGCGACAGCAAGTATATGTACCGCATTCTCCGTTCAATCAAAAACAGGTTCGGTTCAACATCTGAGTTAGGGATCTACGAGATGTGTCAGCGTGGACTCCGCGAGGTTTCAAACCCCAGCGAAATGCTGCTGAGCCACAGCGATGATGAAGAATTGTCGGGGATGGCTGTCGGTGTGACGCTTGAAGGGCAGCGGCCATTCCTGATCGAGGCTCAGGCACTCGTGAGCACAGCGGCCTACGGCACTCCGCAGCGCAGCGTCACCGGCTTCGATTCCAAGCGCATGAACATGCTTCTTGCCGTGCTCGAAAAGAGAGCCGGGTTCAAGCTTGCCTCGAAGGACGTGTTTCTCAACATCGCCGGCGGTCTGAAGGTCAACGATCCCGCTCTCGACCTTGCCGTTATAACGGCCATCCTCTCATCCAACATCGACATGCCGGTGTCGCGCAAGATCTGCATGGCCGGCGAGGTCGGCCTGTCAGGCGAAATCAGGCCTGTAACGCGCATTGAGCAGCGAATCCTTGAGGCCGCGAAACTCGGAATGGAAACAATTATAATTCCGCGTCACAACCTTAAGGGTATCGACACATCCAAAATGAACATCGAAATTATCGAGGCTGCAAGGGTAGAGGATGCTGTCCGCGCACTTTTCGCCTGATCACTCGTAGCGGATTGCTTCTATCGGATCGAGATTCGAGGCCTTGGCAGCGGGATAAAATCCGAAAATCACTCCGATAATGGTGCAGACGGCAAACGAGAGCACCACCGATCCCGTGCTGATCGCCACGGGCCAGTGAGCGAACACCGAGATCATCCATGTGGCGAGAGAACCGAGGATTATTCCTAGTATGCCGCCTGAAACCGACAGAATGACTGCCTCGATCAGAAACTGCATCATGATGTCGCGTCCGGTGGCGCCGATACTCATTCTGAGGCCTATCTCGCGAGTGCGTTCAGTTACACTCACAATCATGATGTTCATGATGCCAATGCCACCGACGAGCAGCGAAATGCCGGCAACAGCGGCGAGAAGCACTGTCATCATCGACGATGTCGACGATATCATCTCTGCGAGTTCCTGCATTGAGCGGATTGTAAAATCGTTGGCCTGATCGTCGCGAAGCTTGTGTTGCTGGCGCAGGATGGCTGTTATCTCATCAATAGTCTCGTCAGTGCGTTCCTCATCGACAGCCGACGCCTGAATGCCCTGAAGATAGTCGCTGGCGAGGATGCGTTTCATCACGGTGGTGTAGGGGAGGAGAGCAAGATCATCCTGATCCTGGCCCATTGTGTTATAACCTTTTTCGTCAAGGACACCTATCACTGTCAAGGGAATCTTTCCGAACCTCACCACTTTGCCCAGAGGACTCGACCCGTCGGGAAACAGATTCTCCACAAGGGTTTTTCCCAGAACGCACACCTTTGCCGCATTCCTGACATCTTCTTCAGTGAACATCTCACCTTCCGACACCTGACGCTGACGGATGGCCAGATACTCGGGATTCACACCCTGAGCCGATGAAGGATAGTTGTTGTTGCCGTAAACCCATTGGCCCGAGCTGTTAACCGAGGGTGTCATATTAAGCACCGTTTCCGACTGAGTCCGCAAGGCTTCGAAATCGGCCGGCTTGAGAGTCTGCATGTCTGACGCATTCTGCCTGACGCCGCCGCGGTTCTCCGATCCGGGCATAATCATTATCATGTTGCTGCCCATCTCCGAAATCTGTGCCTTGATGGAGTTTTTCGACCCCTGGCCAATAGCGAGCATAGCAATCACGGCTCCCACACCTATGATCACGCCAAGCATCGTCAGGAAGCAGCGCATCTTATTGTTGTTCATAGCCTTGAGAGCTATCTTCATCAAATTGGTGATATTCATCAGAGCACGGGATTTGATTATTCGTTATCGACAGGGAGATTACGGTAGGCTTCTTCGGCCGATTCAATGCGGTGATTGTATTCGTCGCTGATAATCCTGCCGTCGCGAAGCATGATGTTGCGCGATGAATAGCGGGCAAGTTCGGGATTGTGAGTGACGAAAATAATGGTCTTACCCTCGCGGTGAAGGCGCTGGAAGAGAGTGAGGATTGAAAATGATGTGCGGGTGTCGAGATTTCCGGTAGCCTCGTCGGCGAGAATTATCACGGGATTGTTGACGAGCGCACGCGCAATGGCCACACGCTGCTGCTGGCCGCCTGACATCTGATTGCTCTTGTGGTAAAGTCGTTCACCCAGCCCCACTTCTCTCAGACACTTTTCTGCCCGCTCAAGCCGCTCTTTTGAACTGACCGAAGGATTGTAGATCAGCGGGAGCTCTACATTCTCGATTGCTGTTGTCTTTGGCAAGAGATTATAGTTCTGAAAAATGAATCCGATCTTGCGGTTGCGGATCCGGGCACGCTCGTTTTTACCCATCTTCTGAACTGAAATCCCGTCAAGCAGATATTCGCCTGATGTGGGGGTGTCCAGACAGCCGAGGGTGTTGAGGAGCGTCGATTTGCCGGAACCTGAAGTGCCCATGATCGTCACAAACTCACCTTCATAGATGGTGAACGAGACACCGCGCAAAGCTTTGACAGTCTCATCACCGACCTTGAAATAGCGCTTCAGATCAGTTATTTTGATAATCTCCTTTGACATAGCTTTATGAACGGAAACAGGATTATTTTTTTACTTCCGGCGGTTTGCGCCCGGCGGTTTGGGCATGAACGGATTTGACTGCGCCTTTGAATCAGAACCTGCTCCCGGCATCACGGTGTGATACTGCAACGTTACCTTGTCGCCTTTCTTCAGACCGCTCTTGATCTCCTGATTGATGCTTGTTGATACTCCGAGTTCAACGGCTGTCTCGATAAGCTGATTGTCGCGAAGCACCCACACCGAATTTTTTGCCTTTTCTTTGAGAGGAACAGCCGCAGGCATATCCTCACCGGTGGTTTCGGGGGTGAAGCGGAGCGCTTTCAGCGGAATAGCGAACACATCGTTCAGTTCGAGAGTGTAGATCGTCAGGTTTGCAGTCATGCCGGGAATAAGCTTATGCTCGGGATTCTCGGCAGCCACGATGACTTCGTAGGTAACTACGTTTGAAGTTGTGGTGGGGTTCAGACGCACCTGCGTAACACGTCCGTCAAACACATCGTTCGTGTAGGCATCGACGGTGAAAGTTACGTGCTGTCCCTCCTTCACTTTTCCTATATCGGCTTCATCGACGTTACCGACAACCTGCATGTTGTCAAGATCGGCGATTACATACAGATTAGCCACATTCATGCTCGACACCACTGTCTGACCCACTTCAACCTCGCGCGAAATCACCACACCGTCGATCGGAGAATAGATCTCGGTGTAATTCAGATTCTTTGCTGCGCGTACACGGTCGGCAAGCGCCTTGTCGTAGCTCTGTTTCGCCACTTCATACTCGTGAAGCGAAGTCTGATACTCGTAATCGGAAATCAGTTTCTCGTTATGGAGAGCCTTGTCACGCTCATAGTTACGCTGTGCGTATTCAAAAGTTGATTTTGCCGACATCACGTTAGCGTTCGAACTCTTGAGCTCGGCGTCGAGTGTGGTTTTCTCGAGCTCGGCAAGCAGCTGGCCTTTCTTTACTTCGTCGTTATAGTCGGCATAGAGTTTGTCGATAATGCCGGTAACCTGAGTACCGACATCAACCTGTGTCACCGATTCCATCGTGCCTGTGGCGGTGACGGTTTCGGTGATGGTGGTGGGTTCGACAGTGTATGTCTCCAGCTCTGTTTTTGGCTTGTCGGAGCAGGATGTCATTGCCGCCGCTGTAGCCAGGACCGAGCCTGCAAATAAGATGTTGCTGAGTCTCATATTTTGAAAATAATCTTGCTTTGTTCAGGGGAGGGAGATCTGCTGAGTGTTGTAAAACTCAATGGTTTTGTTTGACAGTATCGCCATGTATTTGTTCTGCAGCTGTTCGAGGCGCGCCGACAGCAGATTGTTGTGGGCCGTGAGTAGCTCGAGTGGGTTGACAAGGCCGAGCTCAAACTGACGGTCGACGAGCGACGAAGTGAGTTCTGATGCCTCAAGCCGCGCGATTCCGCTCTCATACTTCGCCCGGGCATTGCGCGCTTCGGTGTAAAGATTCTCGATTGTCTGCGAAAGATTGTTGAGAAGCCTGTCGCGGTTCACATCATATTCCAGCGAGCTGATATTTGCTTTGGCGATTTCTCGCTTGGTCTTGTTGCCGTCAAACACAGGAACCGACAGAGAGAGGCCGATATATTCGTTGAAACTGTGGCCCATCTGCCGGGTCCATGTGTCTCCTCCCGAAATGTAACCGGTTCCGATTCCGCCCTGAAGCGAGATATTTGGCAAACGCCCGGATTTTGCAACCTTCACATCGTTTGCATAAATTGACTTGCTGAGCTCATTGCTTTTGAACTGCGGTAGCCACGCAATTGCCGAGTCATAGGTCGATTCTATGGACGGCAACAGGGCGTTGACCTCAGAATCAGAGAAGATAACCGATGTGTCAACCTCGAAATCAGCATCAAGGCTCAGTGCAAGCAGCTTTTTCATTGCCAGTTTATTATTGGCCAATGAAGTTTCAGCCTGTACAAGATTATAACGATCCTGCGCGTTCTGACTCTCGATTTGCGCCAGATCAACTTTTGATGACCGACCCGCTTCAACAAGTTTTCGGGTGCGGTCGGTCTGACTTGTGCTCACCTCAAGTGTCTGCTTCGCAATTGCGATAGCCTCGTGTGAATACAGAATCTGAAGATAGGCATTCAGAATTTCGAGCTTCAGATCTTTAACAACGTCCTCACCGGCAAGCTCCTGCTGCTCACGCAGAAGTTTTGACGATTCGAGCCTGTAGCGTCGCGCATTTCCTTCCCAAACTGTCCACGAAGCGTTGACACCGTAATTGCTGTTATAGGTGTTTGACGTGCGGCCTGTTGCTGGCGACGGATAATTTGTGAAACTGTGACCCGTTGAAAAGTCAACTGTGGGCAGGTAGGCATCTTTAGCGGAAAGCATGTCCTGGTCAGCTTTCAGGATTGAGATCAGAGTCTCACGAATGTCGGTGTTATGCTCGATTGCCCATTGCACGCAATCGCTGTAGGTCCAAACGGCTTGAACCGGCGTTTGCGCAGACACCGATGTAACCTGTTCGGCGGTGACGTCAGTAAAGGGTGACTCCGCGTGCATTGTTCCTGTCGTTACGCTGACCATACCTGCGTAAAACAGTAATTTTAATCTGTTTATCATTTGTGTCAGTTTGCAACAGGGCTAAGATGGTGTAACGGGCGACCCTGTCAGTGATATAGACAAATTAACTGCGAGATCGTTTATTAAAATTAAGTAAAATTGGCGAGAATTCACAGCTTTTCACAAAATGGCTGATTTAATTGTGTCGACAATATATCTGACATGTTCATCACTGACCCACGGACCTGACGGTAAACAGATTCCGGTTTGGAAGAGCTTGTCGCTCACTCCGTTCAGATAGGCGGGAGCATCGCGGTAAACCGGCTGGCGATGCATGGGCTTCCAAAGGGGGCGGGCCTCGATGTTAGCTGCATCAAGCGCTAATCTGAGCGCCTCCACATTTCTGTTAGGCTGGCAGTCGGTTACAGCTGAAGTTGCTGCATGAGTGATCCCTGCGGCACCGCCCACTGCTCCGGCTATTACTTCGTTATAAACGCTGTCCTGTCCCTTTATCTTTAAGTCGGGCGACAACGTTGCCGTGCACAGCCAGAAATTTGAATCGAATTCAGATGATGGTGCACGGTGCATTGTTATTCCCTCTACGCTTCCGAGCAGTTCGCAATAAAGCTCCTGCACATGCTTATGGTGGGCAATATGCTCGTCGAGAATCGTCATCTGTCCCCGGCCTATACATGCGCTGATGTTGCTCATGCGGTAGTTGTAGCCTATTTGTTCATGCTGATAGTAAGGGTAGCTCTCACGGGCTTGGGTTGCAAAGAACAGAATCTTTTTTGCCGTCTCCTGATCACGACAGATGATTGCGCCTCCGCCAGATGTGGTTATCATCTTGTTGCCGTTGAAACTAAGGATGCCGAAATCTCCGAATGTGCCGAGCACCCGGCCGTTGAATCGGGAGCCGAAGCCCTCGGCCGCATCTTCGATCACCGGGATAGAGCAGCGGTCGGCAATTTCAAGAATGCGGTCAATGCGGTAAGGCATACCGTAAAGCGACACCGGAATGATGGCCTTAGGTTTGCGGCCGGTGCGGGCTATACGGTCGTCTATTGCCTTTTCGAGCAGGTCGGGGTCCATGTTCCATGTGCCGGGTTCGGAATCAACAAAAACCGGCTTTGCGCCTAAATACACAACCGGGTTACACGAAGCACAGAATGTGAACGATTGCACGATCACTTCATCACCCGGCTCCACACCGCAGCAAATCAGCGAAAGATGGATGGCTGCAGTGCCCGATGACAGGCTCACGACCTTCCGGTTGGTGGCTTCGCTTCCATCGGGCAGACTGTTGACGAACTCTTCGAGCTCTTTTTCAAACGCATTCACGTCGGGCCCCAGAGGCACGATCCAGCTTCCTTCAAACGCTTTTTCGATAAACTTCATTTCGCGGCCGCTCAGATGGGGCATGCAAAGCAATATGCGCTCCTTCATAATTCTGTTGATTCTGATTCTTTCCCCAAAATTACGAAATTTTGGGTGTTGCCTGGAAAAATACGCAAAAAAAGAGAGGGGGTCTCACGACTGCCTCTCTCTCCATTCATCACATTATGCT
>CAZKXM010000058.1:0-12533 GCA_964556785.1 uncultured Bacteroides sp.
CTTGCCCTGCAGGGCCATGCAGAGGCGCTCGAAGCCCATGCCGGTGTCGATCACCCGTGCGGGCAGCGGTTCGAGCGAGCCGTCGGCCTTGCGGTTGAACTGCATGAACACAAGGTTCCAGATCTCGATCACGAGGGGATTGTCTTTGTTGACAAGCGTTGCGCCGTCAACAGCTGCGCGCTCTTCGTCGGAGCGCAGGTCGATATGGATTTCCGAGCAGGGGCCGCAGGGACCTGTGTCGCCCATCTCCCAGAAATTATCGTGTTTGTTGCCGTTGATTATATGGCTGGCGGGCAAGTGTTTCTCCCAGATTGCGGCAGCTTCGTCGTCGCGGCTCAGGCCCTCCTCGGGCGAACCTTCGAACACGGTTGCATAAAGCCTCGCGGGATCGAGCTTCAGCACATCCACCAGATATTCCCAGGCCCAGTCGATTGCCTCCTGCTTGAAATAGTCGCCAAACGACCAGTTGCCGAGCATCTCGAACATGGTGTGATGGTAAGTGTCCATTCCCACCTCCTCAAGGTCGTTGTGCTTGCCGCTGACGCGCAGGCATTTCTGCGAGTCGGCCACACGGCGCGCCTTGGGGGCGGCGTTGCCCAGAATAATGTCCTTGAACTGGTTCATTCCCGCGTTGGTGAACATCAGGGTGGGATCGTCCTTTATCACCATCGGGGCCGATGGCACTATCTTGTGGCCTTTCGAAGCAAAAAAGTCCTTGAATGACTCGCGTATCTCTTTGGCAGTCAGCATATATTGTCGAATTTATAGATTAACGTGCAAATTTACTCCTTTTTCACTATTTTTGCAACACAATGGCCGATTCGCTTGACAAGAAATACTATAAAATCCGTGAGGTGGCGGAGCTGCTGGTGCTCCCTGTGTCGACGCTCCGGTTCTGGGAACAGGAATTTCCGGAGCTAAAGCCGGTGCGCAATTCCGGCGGCACGCGTTTCTACACTCCCGCCGACATCGAGACCCTGCGCATTATCCGCTATCTGGTGAAGGACAAGGGGCTCAAGCTTAATGCCGCCCGCGAGATGCTCCGCACAAACCGCGAGGGGCTTTCGCAGCGCAGCGATGCCATTGAGCGGCTCAAGGGAGTGAGAGCCTCGTTGCAGGGATTGCTTGACGCGCTTAACTCACGTCGGTGAACCAATGGGAGACACAGCGGTGAGAACCGATGGAGCACCAGCGTGCCAGATGGCTCAATTAAACATGCACAGGGAGATATGGAACAGATAGATCAGTCGTTACTATTGTGGTTTAACAGCTATCACACCGGTTTTCTTGATCAGTTCATGCTGATTTACACCGGAAAATATGTGTGGTTTCCCTTCTATGCGGCGATTTTCCTGATGATGCAGCGTGCGTGGGGCTGGCGCAAGGCCCTTGTGCTCACGCTGGGAATAGGGCTGTGTGTTGCTATCACCGATCAGATCTGTGCCTCGGTTCTGCGGCCATGGATCAGCCGGCCGCGCCCTTCTCATTCCGACAGCCCGATTTTCGATCTAGTGAATACCGTCGACAACTATCGCGGCGGCCGCAGCGGTTTTCCGTCATGCCACGGCGCGAATTCGGCTGTGCTTGCCACCGCCGGGATCCTGATCGTGAGACTGTGTCGGTTCACGGTTATGATTCTGCTATGGGCAGTTATAAATTGCTTTACGCGCCTTTATCTGGGAGTGCACTATCCGGGCGATATCATTGCAGGGGTGATGATAGGGACGGGGATAACGCTCGCAGTGATGATTCCGCTGTTGGCCCGCATGAAGCTTGAGCGGTGCAGGTTAAGGCGCGCACCATCGCCGGCTGATTTGCCGACGGTGGTGTTTGGAGTGACGCTGGTTGTGATAACGGTTATGGCTGCTTTGTGAGCCGCTGCTGCCAGCGCCATGCGTTGCGCATGGTTTCGGCCAGAGGCACTTCGGCAGTCCATCCGAGCACGTTGTTGGCACGGTTGGGATCGGCCCACACTTTTTCGATGTCGCCCGCGCGACGGGCTGCCATGCGGTGAGGCACTTTCACGCCTGTGGCGCTTTCAAAGGTGTTGATCAGCTCCATCACGCTCACGCCGCGGCCGGTGCCGAGGTTAAAGATCTCAATAGGCTTATCGGACGCGTCGGAGAGCATGCGGTCCATCGCCTTGACATGAGCCTTGGCCAGATCGACGACATCGATAAAGTCGCGGATGCAGGTGCCGTCAGGAGTGGGATAGTCGTTGCCGAACACACTGAGTTCTTTCCGTAACCCGGCGGCTGTTTGGGTGAGATAGGGCACAAGGTTGTTGGGCACTCCGTTAGGGAGTTCGCCGATTTCGGCTGACGGGTGAGCGCCGACCGGATTGAAATAGCGCAGGATAATGCTCTTTATCGGTGCGCCCGAGCGCACGAAATCGGTGATGATGTCTTCCGAAATCTGCTTGGTGGCGCCGTAGGGCGAGGTGGCTTTCTTGATAGGAGTGTCTTCAGTAACAGGGTTTACGTCGGGTTCGCCGTAGACGGTGCACGATGACGAAAACACAATTCCTTTCACTCCGTTGGGCTCCATCTCCTCAAGAAGGTTCATGAGGGTGCCGAGGTTGTTCCGGTAATACATGATCGGTTTCTCGACACTTTCACCCACAGCTTTCGAGGCTGCGAAGTTTATGATGCCGCCAATGCCGGGATAGTCCGTGAAGAGTTTATGGAGAACTTCGCGGTCAGTGCAGTCACCCTCCACAAAGTCGGGGCGCACTCCGGTTATACGTTCTATGCCGTCAATAACGCCGCGGTTGCTGTTTGAGAGATTGTCGATAATAACGACGGGATATCCGGCCTGCTGGAGTTCGACTGTTGTGTGTGAACCGATGTAGCCGGTTCCGCCGGTAACGAGTATTCGTGGCTTGTTCATGATGGTTAGATTTATTCTTTAATAACGTGCATCCGGCAGTTGCGGCAATCGAAGTCGAGTCTGAGATCGAGGCCGGGTGCGCGGAGAAACAGCGGCTCAGGGAGCTTTTTCGCACCGGGGGTGCGAAGACATGCTCCCAGCTCTCGCCGCAGACAATAGCGTGTGGTCATCACCGTCAGGCCCTTTTCGCTGCGGCGGTTGCTGTCGGTTTCCAGAGCCGGCTCGATGGCAGTGGCGCCATGGTCGGTGTAGAACCGGCGGGCAAGACGGTTGGCCACATTATCGTGATAGGTGAGCTGTGGCTGACACCTTGCGTCGGGATTCTCGGGGCGCCGAAGGTCATAGTGATGGGTTGCGATCCGCGTGCGGTCAAGGAGCTCGAGCGCGCGGCGACGCAGATCGGCGAGCACTGATGCAGCAATGAACAGATTGCCGGCAGTGTCGGTGAACGATCTGACTGTGTAGATCGTGGCTCCTGTTTTTGTCAGTGCCCTGCGTCGGGAATCCTCCTGAGGAGTGCGCGCTTCATCGAGATTGAGCGGCTCAGTGGTGGCAGTGACGCGCAGACCAGTTTCATCGGCCACATCGAGCGCCAGACGGTTGCCGCTGATGTGACGCAGGGTCATGTCGACCGCAATTGTGCGCCGGGCTGTCTCGCCGGCCATGAGATCGTCCCAAGCCTTGTCGCGGTTGCGCCACAGAGTGGTGCCGGCCGGAATTTCAACCGGGGTGGCCGTGGAGAGGCGATTGCCCTCTGCGCGGTTTAGACGGAAGCCCGTGAACTTGCCGTCAGGACCGAAATAACCTAATCCGTCGCCGTTTGACAGCGGCATGTCGAGCCTGGCGGTGAAGAAGCGCCCTTTTGCCGGACGGTCGGTTTTGCCCACCGGCGCTCCGATGCTTTTCGGAGAGAGATGGCTCCCCATTTTGTCGCGTGGGGATGCGGTGAGGAAATATGGAGTGTAACCGCGGTTGAAACTGCGCGAAAGGTCGGGGACAAACGTTAGTGTCGACGTGCCCGCTGAAAGCCTGCGATATTTTTCGGGATTGGCCGCTATGGCACGGTCGATGATGGCGCGATAGGCCGCAACGGTGTTTTTCACGTAAGCCGCATCCTTGAGGCGCCCCTCGATCTTGAATGATGATATTCCTGCCTCAAGCATTGCCGGAATCGAGTCGGCACGGTTCAGATCGCGCAGCGACAGCAGATGCCTGTTGGCAATGATTTCCTTTCCGGCAGCATCGGTCAGAGAGTAGGGGAGGCGGCACAACTGCGCGCACTCGCCCCTGTTGGCGCTGCGCCCGGTGTGAAGAAGGCTTGCCTGACAGTCGCCGCTGTAGCTCACGCACAGCGCGCCGTGGCAGAAGGCTTCGAGAGCCGTGCCGGGCACCGCCGCTGCAATGCTTCTGATTTCGTCGAGAGTGGTTTCGCGGGCAATCACAAGCTGCGAGAACCCGACGTCGGCCAGAAAGCGCGCCCGCTCGGGAGTGCGGATATCGGCCTGAGTGCTTGCGTGAAGCGCTATCGGGGGAATGTCGAGCCTCAGAAGGGCCATGTCTTGCACAATGAGGGCATCGACACCAATGCGGTAAAGGTCGCTGACAAGCTGCTCCACATCGCGCAGCTCGTTGTCGTAGACAAGGGTGTTGACCGTCACATAGACTCTGGCGTTGAAACTGTGGGCCAGATCGACGGTTGAGGCGATGTCGGCAAGGGAATTGACGGCGGCTGCGCGGGCGCCGTGATGCGAGGCACCCATGTAAACCGCGTCGGCTCCGTGGAGCAGAGCCGCCCGTGCCACCTCGGCATTCTTGGCCGGAGCAAGGAGTTCGATCTCGCGCATGCGCTTCATAAATGCAAAGATATTGATTTTTCGTGAAAATTCTCCTACTTTTGTCCCTGTCTATGAAACGCCTCATAGGGTTGATTATGATTTGCTGGGTGATGTCGGCTATGGGTGCCGGCATAACGTGGCACGATGTCGACACGGTGCTTAACCGTCTTGACCGCGAGATCGTTGTGCGCGACCGCTACCTCACCGCCAAGCGTCGGGCCATTGACTCTCTGAAGCTCGACCTGAAGGAGTCGGCCGATGTGAAACGAAAGGTTGCCACCTACGAACGCCTCGGGCGCAACTACACAGCCTATAACAATGATTCAGCCCTGTTTTTCTTCACCGAGGGCCGGACAATGGCTGCCAAGTCCGGTCTCGACTCTATGGCGATGGCGATCGACCTGCGGCGCATTTCGCTGATGCCTCTTGCGGGATTCTACGATGTGAGCCGCGACATGTTTGAGGCGATTGACACCGCCGCTCTTTCGCCGCGGATGAAGGCACTCTACTACGACACCGGGCGACAGATGTTTAACTACATCGCCGCCTATTTCCCTGAATATCCCGAAGTTTACCGTGAGGCCATGGACCGCTCCAACGCCATGCAGGTCAATCTGCTGGCCAATCTTCCTGCCGGTTCACCTGGCTATCTGCTCAATCTGGGAGAACACCTGTTTCAGGAGCGCGAATATGCCCGGGCGCGTTCCATTCTCTCCGACCTGCTCGAGCGAATTCCTGACACTGACAATCTCTATGCCCGCGCGGCCTACCTGATGGCTGCCATTGCCCGTGCGCGCGGCAACAACGACGAATATCTCTACTATCTGGGACGTTCGGCCATCGCCGATATTCGCGGCGGCACTCTTGAGGTGTCGTCGCTTCAGGAACTGGGCAAGCGCATGTTTGAGTTGAACAATGTTGGCCGTGCACACGACTATCTGCGCGTGGCACACCGTAACGCCGTGGAGTGTGGGGCGATTCTGCGAGTCCTTGAATCGAGCCGGTCGATGCCGCTGATCGAGACCGCCCACACCATCGAGCTCAATCACAGCCGGCGCTGGCTCATGGTGATTCTGATAGTGATGGGGGTGCTCCTTGTAGTGATGGTGGCGCTTCTTTTCGACCTTCGGCGTAAGATGGTGCGACTCAGTCAGATGAAGGAGAGCCTGCGAAGTGCAAACCGAGTCAAGGAAATCTACATTTCGCAGTTTCTGTCGCTCTGCTCGATTTATATGGATAAGCTGAATCAGTTCTGCAAACTTGCCCAGCGCAAAATCTCGACAGGCAAGGTCGACGATCTTTACAAACTCACGAAATCAGGCAAGTTTGTCGACGAGCAGAGCAGCGAGTTCTATGAGGTTTTCGACAGCGCGTTCCTCCATATCTATCCCACATTCATCAGCGATGTCAACAACCTGCTGCGCCCCGACAGCCGGATAGAGCTCCGCGAGGGTGAGCAGCTCAACACCGACCTGCGTATTCTGGCCTTCATGCGCCTGGGCATCGAGGAAAGCACCCGCATAGCCCAAATTCTGAACTATTCGGTCTACACGATCTACACTTACCGCAACAAACTCAAGAACAGGGCTGTGAATCGCGACACGTTTGAAGACGACATAATGAAAATCGGCGCCATCGAGTAGCGCCGAATTCATTCATATAAGGTGAAGGACACGAATTTATTCCATCAGTCCGATCTCTAATATCGACCCGGTGAAGGGGGAGAAACGGGCGTAGGAGGGCGATTTCTTGTCGGTGAACAGCGCAGGGTCGACGCCAAACACAACACCGTATTGCGCAACAGGCGCATTTTCGATCGATGCCAAGGTACGGCCGTCGTAGCTCAGGCTCACATTGGCCGTTCCGGGAATGCGGTAGGCCAGGCCTTCCTTGGGGAATGTCTTCGTGACTCCTTTTTCATTAACAGGGAGTTCGGCCGTGACGATGTTTGAGAAGTTGATGTAGATCGGAGCCCCGGTGAGATCATCGGGCTCAACGATTCCGTCGAGCACCGACAGACGGGCCACCACAATGCGCTCGGCTGCATCGGCCGCCGGAGGCATCACCGTGAATGTGGCCGTTTCGGTTGATGTCGAAACCGTGCCTACAAACATTGCCGTGAGAGCCGCTTCCTGATTGGCAAGATTTTCGAGCACGATTTTCATTGCCGCTCCGTCGGCAGGCATAGCGTCGGCCTGGCCTGAAAGGATGTCGGCGCGCGTCTGGCGGATCTCATAGATGCGCTCGGCAGCGAGCTCGGCGCGTTTGGCGGTTGAATTGCTGCGCAGCATCTCCTGAGTCACGGCCTCGCGTGCAGCGGGAGTTTCAAGGATGGTGGGCTGCGCGGCAACTTCTTTCAACGCGCTTGCCGCAGGCTTCTGCGGCTCGAACTCGGCATCGTTGACAGCTACGGGGTAGCCCTCGGGTGTGAGCGACATAAAGGGGGTGGTGCCGCTTTTGAACTGAACGCGGTAGCGCTCGTCGGCATCGGTAACGGCTGTTTCGGCCAGATCGGCCCCGGCGAGCTTCCATCTCACCGACGGCTCGAGAATCGGGTCGAGGTGAAGATATTTCTGCGCATAGAGGCGGAATTCGCCCGGAGTGCTCACCGTTTTCTCGGCGGCCACCGTGATCTTGAATGCAGTCAGAGGCAGGGTGTAGACAAGGCCATACTCATTGTCTTTGCCGGCGGTCAGGCGTCGGGTCATCTGCGCTGTGGCGCCCGTGGCAGTGAGGAGAGCGAGCAGGATTATGGGTAGTTTTGCTTTCATTGAGTCAGTTTTTGCGGAAAATTGTGTCGATGGCTTCTCCGAGATGGTCGGCGATGTCGCCCGCGGTCAGGCCCCACATGCCGCGGCGCGATGCGGCGATGTCGCCCGCGAGGCCGTGGATAAACACGCCAGCCACGGCAGCAAACTCGCTTCGGTAGCCCTGGGCCATGAGCGAGGTTATGACGCCGGTGAGCACGTCGCCGCTTCCGGCTGTCGCCATGCCCGGATTGCCGCTTGAGTTGAAGTAAACCTTCCCGTCGTGGCGCACGGTGGCTGTGTAATGACCTTTGAGAACGATCACGATATTGTGGCGGCGGCAGATCTCGATAGCCTTGAGCAGGCGGGCCTCGGCCGACGGTTGCTGCCCGAAAAGGCGGTCGAACTCGGCGGCGTGGGGCGTCAGGACGGTGCCGGGTGTGAGCATTGACAGCAGAGGCTGGCGCAGGCTAAGGCAATTGAGCGCGTCGGCATCGAGCACCACAGGCTTGCGGTAGTTACGGATAAAGTTCTCGAAAGCCTGACGGGTGCGTTCATCGGTGCCTATTCCCGGGCCAATGCCTATTGCCTGATATTCACGCTGGGGCATCATGTCGGTTGTTACGGCGTCGCCTTTGTCGTGCATAAAGAGGGCCTCGGGCACGGAGGTCTGGAGAATGTTGAAACCGCATCGCGGTGCATGGACCGTGAGCTTGCCCACGCCTGAGCGCAGGGCGCCGCGTGCAGCAAGCACAGCCGCTCCCATCATTCCATAGCTGCCGGCAACGAGCATAGCCGAGCCGAAATCAACCTTCGAGGCAAAGTCGGGCCGCTCGCGGAGCACCCGCCGCAGATCGTGGGCCTCGACAAGATGATATTTCGTTGGGGTGGCGCGGATGGCATTGCGGCTCAGGCCAATGTCGAGCACCTTGACCTTGCCGGTGATGCCGGCGTTGTCGGCCATGAAAAATGCAAGCCGCGGAAACTGGATTGCGCAGGTGAGCGTGGCGTGGATCACGTTGCGGGCAATGGTGTTGGGATTCCAGTCGGCGAATAGGCCGGAAGGAATGTCGATCGACACAACTTCGGCGCCGCTCTCGTTGATGTCGCGCACCAGCATGGCATATCCGCTTCCCAGATGGTCGCGCAAGCCGCTGCCGAAAAGGCCGTCGATGATCAGATGGCGGTCGGTGAGCTCGGGATGGTCCATCGAGTCAGTGATCTCGATCAAGCGGGCCTTGCCGGTGGCTAAAAGATCGTCGCGGCATGCGCGGCACTCGCGCGAGAGCGAGTTGCCCTTGATGTTGAAAAGATAAATCTCAGGGTCGAAGCCCTGGTCGATGAGCATCCGTGCCACAGCAAGAGCGTCGGCACCGTTGTTGCCCGGACCGGCAAAAACCGTCACAGGCTTGGTGGGACGCCAACGTGCCAGAATCTCGGCTGTCACGCCTTCAGCAACACGCTGCACAAGCTCGCGGGCCGGAATCCCTTCCTCGTCGATGGTGTAGCGGTCAATGTTGCGTATATCTTCGTTGGTGAATATTTTCATAACAAGTGGGCTCTGTTCAAACTGCAAATATAATATAAAACCCCGCGCATTGAAATTTTAGCGGGACGAAATCACGAAACTATGTCAAAAATGCCTAAATTTGCGCATCATTCAATCAGAATAAACCCCAACATCTTTATCATGGCAACACCTCCGTTCAAGTATCAGGAAATGTTTCCCCTCGGTCCGGACAAGACCGAATACCGTTTTCTCACCTCCGATTATGTGAAGGTGGAGAACTGGAATGGCCACGAAATGCTCGTGGTTGATCCCGAAGCGCTCCGCTTCCTCGCCCGCCAGGCTACACACGACAACGCCTTCATGCTCCGCCGCGAGCACAATGAGATGGTGGCCAAGATTCTCCACGATCCCGAAGCGAGTGAAAACGACAAGTTTGTGGCTCTGACCATGCTCCGCAATGCCGAGGTTGCCGCGCTGGGTCAGCTGCCGTTCTGTCAGGACACCGGCACAGCCATTATCCATGGCGAAAAGGGTCAGGCAGTGTGGACCGGCGGCCACGATGAAGAGTATCTGAGCCACGGTGTTTACGACACTTACACTCAGGATAATCTCCGCTACAGCCAGAATGCACCGCTTAACATGTATGACGAGGTCAACACCGGCTGCAACCTGCCCGCTCAGATCGATATCCACGCCACCGAGGGCGACGAATATCACTTCCTCTTCGTGGCCAAGGGCGGCGGCTCGGCCAACAAGACATATCTCTATCAGGAAACAAAGGCCCTGATCAATCCCAAGACTCTGGTGCCTTTCCTTGTCGAGAAGATGAAAACCCTCGGCACGGCCGCCTGTCCTCCCTATCACATTGCATTCGTGATCGGCGGAACATCGGCCGAGAAGAACCTCGAGACCGTCAAGAAAGCATCGGTGAAATTCTATGACGAGCTCCCCGACCACGGCAACGAGCTCGGCCACGCCTTCCGCGACAAGGAGCTTGAGAAGCAGCTCCTTGAGGAAACACGCAAGATTGGACTGGGCGCTCAGTTCGGCGGCAAATACTTTGCCCACGACATCCGTGTGATCCGTCTGCCCCGCCATGGTGCATCATGCCCTGTGGGCCTCGGCGTGAGCTGTTCGGCCGACCGTAACGTAAAGGCCAAGATCAACCGCGAAGGCCTCTGGATCGAGAAACTCGATGATAATCCCGGCGAACTCATACCTGAAAAGTTCCGTCGCGAAGGCGAGGGTGAGGTTGTGAAGATCGACCTCAACCGTCCGATGGACGAGATTCTCAAGGAGCTCACCAAATATCCCGTGTCGACACGCCTGTCGCTCAACGGCACTATCATCGTTGGCCGCGATATCGCCCATGCCAAGATCAAGGAGCGTCTCGACAAGGGGGAACCCATGCCTCAGTATCTCAAGGATCACCCCATCTATTACGCCGGCCCTGCCAAGACACCTCAGGGACTCCCCTCAGGATCGTTCGGTCCCACCACGGCAGGCCGCATGGACTCCTATGTCGACCAGTTCCAGGCAGCAGGCGGATCGATGGTGATGATCGCCAAGGGTAACCGCTCGAAGCAGGTTACCGATGCCTGCCACAAGCACGGTGGATTCTATCTCGGCTCTATCGGCGGTCCCGCTGCCATCCTTGCCAAGAACTCGATTAAGAAAGTGGAACTTCTCGAGTATCCCGAACTCGGAATGGAGGCAATCTGGAAAATCGAAGTCGAGGATTTCCCCGCATTCATCCTCGTTGACGACAAAGGCAACGATTTCTTCACTCAGATTGCAGAGAAGTGTAACGGCTGCGGCCTCAAGAAGTGAGGCGACAGTCAACCACACACTGACAGCATAATTTTTTATTTGAAGGAGGGTGCACCCGTGCTGGAGCATTCTCCTTCAATTTTTTGTTGAAAATGAAATGTTAAAATAGTGCGAATTATTGAAAAAATGTGTATATTTGCTGCGTCTGCTATAGCCGAATTCTATTGACAACTTGTAAACAACCAGTAATAAATCATACTTATTCACTTTTTAATCAATCATTTCTATGAAGAAATTTTTACTCTCAGCTGCAGCAGTGAGCCTCGCTCTCTGCGCTAACGCACAGCTTTATTTCGTTGGTAACGGCGACGGTCTGGCATGGACTCCCGAAACTCCCGTTGAAGTGGCTCTCGCTGACGGTCAGTACACTCTTGAAGTTAACAACCTCGTTGAGTTCAAGATGTCGACAGCTAATGGCGACTGGGATACATTCAATGGCGGTGTATTAGGCTGCAACTACGGTGACGAAGCCGGTGTTGCCGTTGCTCTTGAAGAAGGTTACACCAACAATATCGTTGCTCCCTGGATAGGCGACTACACCATCACTGTTTCTGAGGACCTCAAGACTCTCACCCTCACCACCACCACTCCCAAGCCCGACGTAGTTACACTTCCCGTGATCTACTTCCGCGGCGACGTTAACGGATGGGGCGCAGAAGACGCATGGCGTTGGGAAGCTCTTTCTGAAACTGTCTTCAAGTTTGTTTGCGACGGTGTTGAACTCACCACTGACGGAAAATTCAAAGTTGCCGATGCCAACTGGGTTAAGATCAACGTTGGTGGCGCTGCTGCTCCCATCCAGCTCGATGAAATGACAGAGGTTCAGAACGGTGGTAACCCCTCTGACATGTCGCTCGCAGAAACCTTCAATGGCGTTGCATGGCTCAACCTCGATCTCGATGGCAAAGCTTACCTCGTTCTTTCTAACGACAAAACCTACGATCCCGAGTGGACAAACAACGACGGCATCTCAACCATCGCTGTTGAAAACGCTCCCGCCGTTTACTTCAACCTCAACGGTGTTCAGGTTGCCAACCCCGCCAACGGCCTCTTCATCAAGAAGCAGGGCAACGTTGTGACTAAGGTCATCGTTAAGTAATCAAGAAAATAAAGATTAGTTCATTAAAAAGAGCGCCTGCCGGGATTCGTCCCGCAGGCGCTCTTTCAATTATAGAGAGAATAGAACTTAGTTTCTGAACACGAGCTCATCGTTTTCAACATCGATCACGATAGGCTTCTCTTTGTCGACCTTCTGGGCAAGGATGTCTTTTGACAGACGGTTGAGCACCAGACGGTGGATAACACGTTTGACAGGACGCGCACCAAACTCGGGATCATAGCCTTCTTCGGCAAGCAGCTTCAGAGCGGCGGGGGTTACCTCGAGTGTAACGCCGTTGCGGGCGAGCATCTTGCGCACCGACTTGATCTGCAGCCCGACAATCTCTTCGATCTCAGCCTCGTTGAGCGGGGTGAACATGATCGTTTCGTCGATTCGGTTGAGGAACTCGGGACGGATGGTCTGCTTGAGCATGTCGATAACCTCGGTTTTGGTCTTCTCCACGATCTCAGTGCGGTTTTCAGGTGTGAGCTTGGCGAAATTGTCGCGGATCACACTCGATCCCATGTTGGAGGTCATGATGATGATGGTGTTCTTGAAGTTCACCATACGGCCCTTGTTGTCGGTCAGACGGCCGTCGTCGAGCACCTGCAGCAGGATGTTGA
>CAZKXM010000059.1:0-9797 GCA_964556785.1 uncultured Bacteroides sp.
AAAATTCAGGTGCGCCCTGTCGGTAACCGGAACCGCCCTGGAGCAGTTTGAGCAGTATGTGCCCGAGTTTATCGACCTGCTCAAGAAGCTGGCCGACACCGGAAAGGTGGAATTTCTCGCCGAGACCTATGCCCACTCCCTGGCATCGCTCGCCGATCCCGAGGAGTTCGCTCTTCAGGTGAAGGCCCACGACGACAAGATCTACCAGCTTTTCGGTGTAAGGCCCAAAGTGTTCCGCAACACCGAGCTAATTTTCTGCGATGAAATGGCCCCGCAGATATGGCAGATGGGCTACAAGGGATGTGTCACCGAGGGCGCGAAGCACATTCTCGGATGGAAATCGCCTAACTATGTCTACTCGTCGGCCGGCTTCCCCAAACTCAAGCTCCTGCTCAAAAACTCAAAACTCAGCGACGACATCTCGTTCCGGTTCTCAAACACTGACTGGGATGCCTATCCCCTAACCGCCGACAAGTTCATATCATGGATTGCCGACACTCCTGCCGAGGAGCAGATTGTCAACCTGTTCATGAATCTCGAGACCTTCGGCGAGCTGCAGCCCCGCGAGTCGGGCATTTTTCAGTTCCTTGAGGCCTTGCCCCGCTTCGCTGCCGAGAGAGGGATTGACTTCTGGACCCCGTCGGAGGCTGTCAGCAAGCTCAAGCCGGTTGCCGAGCTCAGTGTGCTCCACCCCATATCGTGGGCCGACGAAGCGCGCGACACCAGCGCGTGGCTCGGAAATCAGCTGCAGCAGGAGGCCTTCCGCAAGCTCTACTCGGTTGCCGAGCGTGTGCGTCTGGCTGAGGACCGCCGTCTGAAACAAGACTGGAATTATCTTCAGGCAAGCGACCATTTCTTCTATATGAGCACAAAGCATATGGCCGACGGAGACGTGCACTCGCATTTCTCCCCTTACGACACTCCGTTCCAGGCGTTTACAAACTATATGAACGTGCTGGCCGACTTCATAGTGAGGGTGCAGGAGCAATATCCCCTTTCTATTGAAAACGAGGAACTCAACGCCCTGCTGACCACCATCCGCAATCAGGCCCGCGAGATCGAGGCGCTCAACAAGGAGGCCGCTTCGATGCGTCTCGACATCGAGCATCTCAACGAGGAGCATGCCCTGCGTGCCCCCGCCGAGCCCGCACCCAAGCGCAAGCCCGCCGCCAAGCCGCGCAAAAAAGCCTGAGTGCTTTTTATCTGAATCCATATAATAGCCCGCACCGACGCCACGCCGTTGCGGGCTATTTCAGTTTATTTTCGGGCACTTATAGCAGAATTGGATAAAAATCATTATTTTTGCCGATATTTGGGTTCGCTTTTTGCGGCTCCGTAACTGCACAATATTGATAATTTCAAACAATTCTTTAACGATAAACTATGAAAAAGTTATTTACAGCGCTTTTGGTTGTTTTGACTGCGGTTTGCTGTCTGCCGGCAGCGGCCGTTGAAAAAACCGCCACCTACATTTCGTACTCTACCCCGGTTTATGTAACTGTGGGCGGGCAGGTTACTTATGAAGCTGCTAAGGTGATACTCGATGTTGAGACAGGTGCGAAACCTGTTACACTCGGAGCGAACGACAAGCTGACCTACACCCTTCTTGATCCCTCTGCAGGGGTGGTGGAGTTCAATCCTTCCACACTCGTGTTCAAAGGCCTCAAGACCGGAACAGCAACCATGCAGATCTCTCTGGAGTCTGAAACCTATGTAGCTCCCACTGTCAATGTCGAAGTGATTTGCGAAGCTGCCCAGACAGGTACTAAGGTTACTTTTGATGTTGAGGGCGGAAATGTGGTTGTTTCAACAACTCCGGCTCCCAATCCCATTGTTGCTACCTACACCCTGACCCCCGGAACAACTACTCTGACCTTGGATAGCGGTTTCTATATCTGCGCACTCGAGGGTACTGAAATCACTGTAACCGACGTTGTCAATAACCGGCCTGTTTCGGTTTCTGACCTTCCTTACTGGACACAGGGTAAGGTGGCGTATATCTACAAGAGTCAGATGTCGAATCACTACAAAATCACCGTTAAGGAAGCCTTTTCGGGCATTGTGACTTTCAATGTCACACCCGGTAGCAAAGCCGAATTATGGTATTATAATTCTAACCTTTGGAGTGATGTCAAGATTGCCGACCTGAATGAAGGTGCTAACAAGATCGATCTTAACAGCTACATTAAAAACGCCTACATCAACGAGTTCAATATCGTTGCTCCTGACGGTTATGTTCTTGAGAGCATCTCATTCGACGGACAGACCGTGACATCGTTCCGCGAGTTCTTCTATGGCGCCTCTTACACTCCCGGCTCGTACTATCAGATATATAAGGATAAACTCGTTGACTCCTACACAATCACAACCAAGGAGTATGTTGCCGCCAATATCGTGAAGTTCAAGGCTGTTGGTGGCGATGCCATCCTCCGCACCTACACTGCTGAAGTTGAGTCACTTCCCGAAGGAAAGACAGTTGAGGTTGATCTTTCAAAGAATGAAACATATTATATCGTGCCCGGCGTAGGCTCGAAACTCGAAAGCGTTGTGGGTCAGAACGGAACGCCTCTCACTGTTTACTATGATGATCCCGCCTTTGCTTACAACTACACGTTCTTCAAGGGAAGTGCTGCGCAGCAGAGCTACACCATCACCTGCTCAGAGCATAAATACGAGCCCAACCCCGATGATATTTTCACTGACCTGACCTATGAATTTGACTGCACCTCCGGCGAGACGTTCGGAGCCTCAGGCACTTTCCTTTCGCTCCCTGTTGGAACCGTGATTCAGGCTCCGAAAAGTGCGGTCCGCATGACAATAACCGGTGATCGCGTGGCCCAGTTCACCAGCAAGAGTCTCAAGCTACTCGGTGCATCAGGCACTGCATATCCCGCAACCGAGCTGCTGATCGATTTCAAGGATGCGGCATCGTATTTCCAGAAGATTGAATTCACAATCAAGGGCGGTGGCGAGGCCAACCTTGATTGCAGTGCAGGCACAATGGACGGCAACGTGTGGCTGCCCGAGGTTGCCCGCTCGAATGAGGACAAGGTTCAGAGTGTGACATTCACACCCTCAACCGCTGCCGGAACCTCGATTGAGAACATCAAGGTTACCTACACCGGTATTCCCACAGCGATCGAAACCGTTGATGCCGAAGCGGCCGATGCACAGCCCGTTTACTATAACCTTCAGGGTGTACGTGTCAACAATCCCGCTAACGGAATCTTCGTAAGGGTTTGCGGAGGCAAGGTTGACAAAATCCGCCTCTGAGGGTCAACCCCTATCGAAAGTCATCAAGCCGGCTCGTCACAGAGCCGGCTTTTTTTGTCGGCTGAAAGAAACAATTTCGCTTGGAAACGGTTATATTTGTAGTCACGTTTGTCACGTTTCAACAAATCATAGAATATGTCGATCTGCAAGAAAATTTTATCGGCACTGACGGTAATGCTTCTGGCCGGAGGTCAGGCAGTAACCGCAGAGGTGCTCAGTCTTGACACATGCAGGCAGATGGCCATGCGCAACAACAAACAGCTGCGCATGCTCAAGCAGGGTATCAAGAAAGCGGAATATCAGAACAAGGAGGCTTTCGCAGCCTATCTTCCGGGCATCGACTTTGCCGGAGGATATATGTATAATCAGCGCAACATCTCGATCTTCGATTCTGATCAGATGCTGCCCGTTAAGGATTTTGATCTCGCCACCCAGAGCTATCAGTATAAGCTCGTCACTAACCCGCTGACCCACGAGCCTGTGAAGGGCCCTGACGGTCAGTATATTCCCCAGCAGGTGGCGCTGATTCCCAAAGAGGCAATGGAGTTTGACATCCACAACACCGCTTTCGGAGCCATCACGCTTACCCAGCCTATCTATATGGGGGGCAAGATCGTGGCGATGAACAAAATCACCAAGTTTGCCGAGGAGGCGGCGCGAAAGCTCCACAACGCCGAGGCAGAGAATGTGATCTATGCCGTTGACGGCGCTTACTGGCAGGTTGTTTCACTCCGCGCTAAGGAGGAACTCGCCGAAAGCTACATTGCGCTTCTCGACACTCTCCACTATAATGTCAATGCAATGATTGAGCAGGGTGTGGCCACCAGGAGCGATCTGCTGACAGTTGATGTGAAGCTCAATTCGGCTCAGGTCGACCTTGTCAAGGTTAAGGACGGGCTGTCGCTCTCGCGCATGGCGCTGGCTCAGCTCTGCGGACTTCCGGTTCACGACCCCATCAGTGTGGCCGACGAGGGTTGCCTGGGCTCGGTGGCCGACAACCGCGTGCTCGCCCCGGGCGCATATGACATGAACGATGTCTACGCCCGCCGCAACGACCTGCAGGCGCTGGAGATCGGTGTGAAGGTGTCGGAGCAGCAGAGCCGTGTGGCCCTGTCGTCAATGCTCCCCAACCTCGCTCTTGTCGGTGCCTACTCATTCTCCAATCCCAATATGTTCGACGGATTCAAGAAGAATTTCAAAGGAGCCTTCTCAGTGGGCGCAATGCTGACGGTGCCTCTGTGGCACTGGGGCGGAAACTACAATAAGTATCGCGCCGCAAAGGTCGACACCGAGATCGCCCGCCTCCGTCTCGAAGATGCACGCGAACTTGTTGACCTGCAGGTTAGTCAGGCCGCCTACAAGGCTTCGGAGGCCATGAAGACCTACGACATGACATGTGTCAACATCGCCAAGGCCGATGAAAATCTGCGTCAGGCCAATCTCGGATTCCGCGAGGGTGTCATGACGGTGCAGAACGTGATGGAAGCGCAGACCGCCTGGCTCAAGGCACGCTCCGAGAAGATCGACGCCGAGATCGACGTGCATCTCTGCGACGTGTATCTGTCGAAGGTGCTCGGCACACTGGGCAACGAATAACCGGAAGCAGACTCCATAATTCAGACAACAAAAAGAAACCAACAATATGGCTCAAACAGAAACCAAAACAGAAGAAAAGCGTGAAAACCGGCTCATGATGATCGCCCTGGGTGTGGTGATCCTCGGTGTGGCCGCATTGTCGATCATCGGGTTCCTCTGCCTGCGCAAGCCCGATAATTTCCTCGAGGGTCAGGCCGACGCCACCTCTGTGAGGATTTCGGGCAAACTGCCCGGACGCGTGGCCGACATCTATGTCCACGAAGGCGACATGGTTCACGCCGGCGACACTCTGATTCACATTCATTCCTCGCTTGCCGAGGCCAAGCTGATACAGGCCGAGGGTATGGAGACGGCAGCAAAGGCGGCCAACAAGAAAGTTGATGCCGGCACCCGCATTCAGATTGTTGAAAGTGCCCGTCAGCTCCTCAATCAGGCCATCGCGGCCCGTCAGATTGCCGAAAAGACTTATAACCGCATGGAAAACCTCTGGCGTGAGGGTGTGGTGTCGGAGCAGAAACGCGATGAGGCCAAGGCTGCCTACGATGCCGCCGTGGCCGGTGAGGCAGCTGCCAAGAGCCAGCTGAGTCTGGCGCAGTCAGGAGCCCAGAGCGAGGACAAGACCGCTTCGCAGGCAATGGTGACCGTTGCTCAGGGTGGTGTCGACGAAGTGGAGGCTCTGCTTGAAGACCAGTATCTCACAGCGCCCTGCGACGGTCAGATCGACCAGATCTATCCCCAGGTGGGCGAACTGATGAGCCTCGGCTCACCGCTGATGAGCCTCCTGAAGGTCGACGACAAGTGGGTGACCTTCAACGTCCGCGAGGAGATTCTCGCCGACCTCAAGATCGGCAAGGAGCTCGAAGTGATGGTGCCCGCGCTGGATAAGAAGAAAATCAAGGTGAAGGTCTACTATATCCGCGACCTGGGCAGCTACGCCACATGGCGCGCAACCAAGGCCACGGGCGAGTGGGACAGCCGCACCTTCGAGGTCAAGGCCCGTCCGGTTGAGAATGTGCCCGATCTGCGTCCCGGCATGACAGTTCTTTATCTGAAGTAAATGAAGGCGCTCAGAGCTTCGTTACGCAGAGGATTCTTCACTCTGGCATCGCGCAAGGTCTACATCGTCATGATGCTGATCGTGCCGCTGCTGAGCACATGGTTTTTCCTCGACCTGATGAACAAGGGGCTCCCTCTGCCGGTGCCCGCAGCGGTGGTGGATATGGACCATTCGTCGCTCTCGCGCAGCGTGACGCGGAATCTGCGTGCCAGCCAGTTTGTTGACATCGACAGCGAGCCCGTCAATTATCATGATGCGCTCGAGCGTGTGCGCAAAGGTGAGATTTTCGGATTTTTCTATATCCCTTACCGCTTTCAGCACGATGCACTCAGCGGAGGAAAGCCCACACTGTCGTTCTATTCCAACATGTCGATCTTCGTGCCCGGCACAATGTCGTTCAAGGGCTTCAAGACCGCTGCCGTCACCACCAAGGGCGCGCTGGTGCTCACAACCATGACGGCCGTAGGTGTCAACGAGGAGGCCGCTGCCGAGGCCTTGCAGCCTGTGGTGATCCAGAGCCATCAGATCGGCAACCCGTGGATGAACTATTCGATTTACCTGACCAATTCGTTTGCTCCGGGAGTCCTGGCGCTGATGGTGCTGCTGGTGACGGTGTTCAGCGTGTGTCAGGAGATCAAGCGGGGCACGTCGGTTGAATGGCTCGAGACAGCCGGAGGCTCGATGATAACCGCGCTCGTCGGTAAGCTTCTGCCGCAAACAATTGTGTTCAGCATAACCGGCATCGGCATGCTCTCGCTCTGTTTCGGCTTCTATCACTTCCCGGTGCACAATCATGTGGGCCACATGATTCTCGCCATGGTGATGATGGTGATCGCGTGTCAGGGGCTTGCTCTTGCGATCGTGGAGGCTATCCCCAACCTGCGCCTCGCGCTGAGTGTGGTTTCACTCATAGGCATCCTGAGCTTCTCGGTGGCCGGATTCTCGTTCCCTGTCGAGCAGATGTATGGAGCAGTGGGAATTTTCAGCTACATCCTGCCTCTGCGCTATTATTTCCTTATCTATGTCGATCAGGCTCTCAACGGTATTCCGATCTATTACTCGCGGTTCTTTTATGCGGCCCTTGCTGCGTTTGTGATCGTGCCGGTGATCGGATTGCGCCGCCTGCGCAAACGTTGTGTCAACCCAGTCTATGTTCCCTGACATGAAATCGTTATTCAGATATATTTCCCGATGGTTTTCCGGCCTGTTCAAGGTGTGTCGCCGTGAGTACAAGCTGGTGTTTTCCGACATGGGGGTCCTCATATTTTTCCTGCTTCTGCCCACAGCCTATCCGATTGTCTACACTCTGATCTACAATCCCGAGGTGGTCAAGGAGATGCCGGTGGTGGTGGTTGACAAGAGCGGCACGTCGGAGAGCCGCTCCTTTATCCGCATGGCCGATCAGACAGAGGGAATCCATGTCAAGGGCTATGCCGCCGACATGCAGGAAGCGCGCCGTGCCATGGCCGAGAAAGAGTGTTACGCCATCATGGAGATCCCTGCCGACTTTGCCGCGCGGCTGGGCAACAGCGAGCAGGCAACAGTGCCGTTTTATGCCGACATGAGCCTGTTGCTGCGCTTCCGTCAGTTCACGGTGGCTTTGACCGATATTCAGCTCGCCACGGGTGTGAAACTGGCGCAGAAAAAGCTCGACGAGGCGGGCCTTGTGGGCCAGGCGCTCACGCCGATGTCGTCGCCAATCGAGACCGAGGCGGTGTTTCTCGGCGACCCAACACAGGGTTTCGCGTCGTTCATCATGCCCGGCATCCTCGTGCTGATCCTTCAGCAGAGCATGGTGCTCGGTGTGGCCATGATTGCGGGCGGACATCAGGAGCGGCGGCGCCGCAACCACGGTTTCGACCCCATGTGGATCAATGCGCCCGGATCGGCGGTGGCTTTAGGCAAGACACTCTGCTATCTGATTATCTATCTGCCGATGCTCATCTACACGCTCCACATTGTTCCGTGGATGTTCAAGCTGCCGCATTACGGCAATTTCTTCGATGCCCTGCTGCTGATGATTCCGCTGCTGATAGCGTCGTCGATGTTCGGCCAGGTGTTCAGCGTCTGTGTGACCGAGCGCGAATCGTCGATGCTGGTGGTTGTGTTCACCTCGGTGATATTCCTCTTCCTGAGCGGACTGACATGGCCGCTCTATGCCATGAATCCTTTCTGGCGTGCGGTGTCCGACATCATTCCCGCCACATGGGGCGTGGAGGGCTTTGTCAGAATCAACTCCGATGGTGCCACCCTGGCCGATGAAGCCTCGCCGTTCCGCATGCTCTGGGTGCTGTCGGCAGCATGGTTTGCGGTGGCATCGTTCGTGCAGTGGTGGCACACCCGCACCAACCGCATTGCCGCTCCGGTCTCGTAATTACTTTCAGTTGCAACATAATAAAGGCTGCCCCGACGAGTTCAGGGCAGCCTTCTTTATTGTGGCTGGATGAGCCGTGTCAGTTATCAGAGCGCTCCGACAATCTCGGCTGTGTCGCGGGCAATCATGAGCTCCTCGTCGGTGGGGATCACAACAACCTTGACGCGCGACGACGGTGTGGAGATCAGTTTCTCCTGACCGCGCACCTTGTTGGCTTCGAGGTCGATCTCAACGCCCATGAAGCCGAGCTTCGAGCACACGTTGGGACGCAGGCTGGTCTGGTTTTCACCAACACCGCCGGTGAACACGATAACGTCAACACCACCCATCTCGGCAGCATAAGCTCCGATATATTTGGTGATGCGGTTCTCATACATGTCGAGCGCCAGTGTGGCACGCTCGTGGCCGGCCTCAACGGCAGCCTCGATCTCGCGCATGTCGTTGCTCAGGCCGCTGATGCCGAGCACACCGCTCTCTTTGTTGATGAGCTTCATCATTGCCTCGGCGTCCATGTTGTAACGGCCCATGAGGAATGTGAGCGCACCGGGATCGACGTCGCCCACGCGGGTGCCCATCATCAGGCCTTCGGTGGGAGTGAGACCCATCGAGGTGTCGACGCTCTTGCCGCCGTCGATAGCGGTGATCGAGCCGCCGTTGCCGATGTGGCAGGTGATCATCTTCACCTTTGCCAGATCGATGCCGAGAAACTCGGCTGCGCGCTGCGATACATAGCGGTGGCTGGTGCCGTGGAAGCCGTAACGGCGAACACCATCCTTCTCATAGTATTTGTAGGGCAGGGGATACATGAACGCCTTGGCAGGCATTGTCTGATGGCCTCGATACCGGTCATGTTTGCGGGGTTGTGGAGCGGAGCGATGTCGTAGCATTCGCGAATCATATCCTTAACCTCGTCGGTGATGAGCACGCTCGAATTGAACTTTTCGCCGCCATGCACCACACGGTGACCCACAGCCTCGATTTCATCAAAGCTCTTGATGCAGCCCTCGGTCGGGTCGGTGAGCAGGTCGAGGATGGCACGGATGGCCTTCTTGTGATCGGCGAGGCCGAGCTCGATAGTGGCTTTTGTGCCGTCGGCTTTCTTATATTTAAGGAAAGCGTCGTCGAGGCCGAGCTTTTCGGCTCCTCCCTCGGCAAGAACTTCTGAGGTTTTGGAGTCGATCAGTTTGTATTTCACCGACGAGCTTCCTGAATTGAGAACAAGGATTTTCATATATAGGTTACTGATGAATGTTTATGGGTGACAGGGGTTATGAGGCGCTTATTTCTTCTTCGCGCCGATGGCCTGGTTGCAGGTGATGATGATGGTCTTGTAGATGTCTTCGGGGAAACATCCGCGCGACAGGTCGTTGACCGGCGCTGCGAGACCCTGAAGAATCGGGCCCACTGCCTCTACGTTGCCGAGACGCTGAACGATTTTGTAGGCAATGTTGCCCACCTCGAGCGAGGGGAACACCAGCACGTTGGCACGTCCGCTGA